>DATLUW010000701.1:0-17684 GCA_035577825.1 Actinomycetota bacterium
GGGTGCCCAGCGCCGACGAGGCCGACTTCGCGGTCGTCCGCCTGAAGCCGGACGGGTTCCCGGACCTCACGTTCTCGGGCGACGGGCGGATGACGTTCAGCGTGGCCGACGACGACCTGCAGGACGTGGCAGTGGAGCCGAACGGGTCGATCGTCGCCGCCGGCCAGAGCGACCAGAACGGCCTCGCGGTCTTCCGGATCACGCCGGCCGGCCGCCTGGACCACGAGTTCTCCGGTGACGGGAAGGCCGGCGACTCCTCCGTCGACACCGGCGCCGCGGTCGCGGTGCAGTCCGACGGCCGGGTCGTCGTCGCGGGCGACCTCTTCGGCACCGACACGTTCGCGGTGGACCGGTTCACGGCGAAGGGAGCCCTCGATGCGACGTTCGACCACGACGGGAAGCGCGTCATCGCGATGCCCGGCCCGAACAACCCCCGCGTGAACGACGTCGCCGTCGACTCCCACGGCCGCATCGTGGTCGCCACGTCGACGGGGAACGCCGGCGACAGCGACATCGACGTCATCCGGCTGCTGCCGAACGGCGCGTTCGACCACTCGTTCTCGGGCGACGGCAAGGTCGCGCTCGACTTCGGCACGGACGACCGCGACCCGTTCCTCGCGATCCAGTCGAACGACGAGATCGTGGTCGGCAGCGACTTCACCGTCCCGGGCGACGACGGCGAGATGGGCCTCGTTCGCATCGCCGCCGACGGGAACCTTGACACCACGTTCGCCGGGGACGGCCGTCGGATCGTGAACCCGAGCTCCGACCGGGAGGAGCTCGGCGGGCTCGCCCTGCAGCCGAACCGCGCGATCGTGCTGACCGGCGAGTCGGGCTCCTCGGGGGACACCAAGCTGTTCGTGCTCCGCATCGGCGCCGGCGGCAAGCCCGACCTGAGCTTTGGCGGCGGGGAGGTCCTGCTCAACCCGGCGTCGGGGACCGACGGGTCCGGCGGGGTGGCGGTCGGGGGCAGCAGGATCCTCGTCGGCGGAACGGCCGACGACGGCTCGACCAGAGCGTTCTACGCGGCCCGGCTGTTCGAGTGATCCGGCTGGTCAGTGCGTCGGGTGGTACTCGCCGAACACGGCTCGCAGCACGTCGCTGACCTCGCCGAGCGTCGCTCGGGCCTTCAGCGCGTCGCGCATGGGGTACAGGAGGTTGGCGTCGCCGCGGGCGGCCTCGTCGACCCGCCGCATGGCCTCGTCCACCGCGGCCTGGTCGCGTGACGCGCGGAGCTCGCGGACGCGTTCGACCTGCTTGACGACCTCGGCCTCATCGATCGTCTGGAGCTCGACCGACTCCTCCTCGGGCTCGTCGAACTTGTTCACGCCGATCACGACGCGTTCGCCCGACTCGACGCCCTGGTTGATGCGGTAGGCCACGTCGGCGATCTCGTCCTGGTAGAACCCGGCCTCGATCGCCCGGACGGCGCCGCCCATGCCGTCGATCTTCTCGATGTACTCCGTGGCGCGCTGCTCGATCTCGCTCGTCAGCGACTCGACCATGTACGAGCCGCCGAGCGGGTCCACCGAGTCGACCACGCCACTCTCGAACCCCAGCACCTGCTGCGTCCGCAGGGCGATCTTCACCGCGTGCTCGGTCGGCAGCGCGAGCGCCTCGTCGTACGAGTTCGTGTGGAGCGACTGCGTCCCGCCGAGCACGGCGGCCAGCGCCTCCAGCGTCGTGCGGACGATGTTGTTCTCGGGCTGCTGCGCGGTGAGCGTCGCGCCGCCGGTCTGCGTGTGGAACCGCAGCATCATGCTCTTCGGATCCTTCGCGTCGAACCGCTCGCGCATGATGTTCGACCACATCCGGCGCGCGGCGCGGAACTTCGCGACCTCCTCGAAGAAGTTCATGTGGCAGGCGAAGAAGAACGACAGGCGCGGACCGAACTCGTCGACGGCCAGCCCGGCGTCCAGCGCGGCCTGCACGTACGCGATGCCGTCGGCGAGCGTGAACGCCACCTCCTGCACCGCGGTCGAACCCGCCTCGCGCATGTGGTAGCCGGAGATCGAGATCGTGTTCCAGCGGGGGATGTGCTCGCCGCAGTACGCGAACAGGTCCGTGATCAGCCGCATCGACGGCCGCGGCGGGTAGATGTACGTCCCCCGCGCCGCGTACTCCTTGAGGATGTCGTTCTGGACGGTCCCGCCGATCCGGTCCGGCCCGACGCCCTGCTCCTCGGCCACCAGCTCGTACAGCAGCAGCAGGATCGCGGCGGTCGCGTTGATGGTCATCGACGTCGTGACCTTGTCGAGCGGGATCTCCGCGAACAGCCGCCGCATGTCGTCGATCGAGTCGATCGCGACGCCGGTCTTACCGACCTCGCCCTCGGCGCGTGGGTGGTCCGAGTCGTAGCCCATCTGCGTCGGCAGGTCGAACGCCACGGACAGGCCGGTCTGGCCGCGGTCGAGCAGATACCGGAACCGCCGGTTCGTGTCGTGGGCCGTGCCCATGCCGGCGTACTGCCGCATGGTCCACAGCCGGCCCCGGTACATGTTCGGGTAGATGCCGCGGGTGAACGGCGGCGTGCCCGGTTCGGCGAGGTCGCGCTCGGGGTCGAGCCCCTCGGCCTCGCGGTACAGCGCCTCGATCTCGATGCCGGAGTCGGTCACGCGCCGGGCGTCGTCGGCCATGGTCGAAGGGTACCCCCGGCGCCTGGGGGCCGCCCCGGGCCGCCCGGCCGTGGGCGCCACCGGCCGGACGGCCCTGCCGGCCCCGGCGAACCCTCCCGACGTTTCCCGGGGCGGCACGTCCGGGTACGGAAGGGGGGATGCAACGCCGCCGCCCTTCCGGATCGGGCACGGAAGGCGAGGCGGGATCGCGCATGCGTGGCGTGCCGCCGGTCCCCCCTCCCGACGCGCCCCCACCCGTTCCGCCGTCGAAGAACGGCGCACGAGTCCTCCGGCAACCCCCGCCGGCGCCGGTCGACGTCTCCGGTCCCCCGGCGCCTGCCCCCGCCCGGCGCGCCGGCGTGCTCGCGCGCACGCTGGCGTGGACCGTGGTCCATCTGCGATTCCTGTTCGTTCCGGCATGGATCGCGGCGGCCGTGCTCGCGACCGTGTACCTGCCCTCGCTGAACGAGACCGAGGCGTCGTCGCTCAGCTCGATGATCCCCAAGGACTCGGCAGCGGTGGCCGCGGAGCAGACGATCATCCGGAAGTTCGGCTATCCGCTCTTCTCGCGGATCCAGATCGTGCAGCGCGACCCCCGAGAGCTCACCACGGCGGCGCAGGCCCGCGCGGTCGGCCGCGCGGTCGACATGGACCGCGGGCTCGACAAGCAGCGGTACCCGTACCTCCTGGGGGCGATCCCGCTCGTGAACACCGGGAAGTACCTCCCGGGTTCGCGCGAGGACTCGACGACGGCGGTGACCTACCTGTTCGTCGACCCGCGGCTCGACATCTTCACGCAGCGCCAGCTCGCGGAGGGGTACGCGGCGCAGCAGGTGAACGAACCGGACGACCACCTCGTCGGCGTGACGGGGGCGATCCCCGCCCGGGCGGTCGAGGGCGACCTCGTCACGAAGGGCCTCCCGAGGATCGAGATCGCGACCGTGCTGCTGATCGCGCTCATCGTGGGGCTGCACTTCCGGTCGGTGCTGGCGCCGGTCGTCACGCTGGCGGCCGCGGGCATCGCGTACACGATCACCGTCCCGGTCCTCGCGTTCCTCGGGCAGCGAACCGGGGTGGCGGTGCCGCAGGAGATCGAACCGCTGGTGGTGGTGCTCCTGCTCGGCGTCGTGACCGACTACTCCATCTTCTTCCTGTCGGGGATGCGGAGCCGGCTGGCCGAGGGGCGGCCGGCTGTCGAGGCGGCGAAGGCCACGACCAGCGAGCTCGCGCGGATCATCCTCACGGCCGGCATGGTGGTCGCGGCGGCGACAGCCGCCCTGGTGGTCACGTCGGTCTCGTTCTTCCGGGCGCTCGGGCCGGGGCTCGCGATCACCGTCGCGATCGGGCTGCTGGTGTCGGTGACGTTCGTGCCGGCGGTCATGGCGATGTTCGGCCGTGCGCTGTTCTGGCCGGCCACCCCGTCGAAGGCCGCCGACCGGCCCGGGTCGCCGCCGCAGCCGGTCGATGCCGGGAGCGCCGCGCCAGCGTCGCCCGCCGAGCCGGTCGTCCAGGGGTGGCGGTCGGCGATCGTTCGCGGCGTCACCCGGAAGCCGGTCGCGGCGGTCGTCACCGTGGTGCTGGTCGGCGGGCTGCTGTTCGCTGCGAGCTTCCTGCGGCAGACCGGGCTCGGCATCAGCCTCCCGGACGAGCTGCCCTCCAGCTCCGAGGTGTCGGCGGCCGCGACGGCCGCCGGCGAGGGGTTCGCCCCCGGGGTCACCTCCCCGACCGAGGTCCTGCTCCAGGGCCCCGGCATCCAGAACCGGCTGAACCAGGTCGCCCGTCTCGTGGCGCTGGTCTCGAAGACGCCCGGCGTGGCCGGCGTCGTCGGCCCGGGAACGCTCCCGCCGGAGGCCACGCCCACGGTGTTCGTGTCGAAGGACGAGTCCGCGGCCCGGCTCATCGTGATCCTGGACCAGGACCCGCTGGGGTCGGCGGGGCTGCACGAGCTCGAGGACCTCCAGGCCGTGATGCCGACGCTGCTGCGCCATGCGGGGCTGACCGGCGTGACCGCCGGATTCGCCGGCGACTCGGCGCTCGCGGACGAGACCGTCCAGCAGACCCTTCACGGGCTCGGGGCGATCGCGCTGGCCGCGCTGGCGATCGACTTCGTGCTGCTCGCGATCTTCCTGCGGGCGCTGGTCGCGCCGCTCTACCTGCTGGCGGCGAGCGCGCTGGTGGTGGCGGCCGCGCTCGGGCTGACCACACTGGTGTTCCAGGACTGGCTGGGGCACCCGGGCCTGACGTACTACGTGCCGTTCGCCACGGCGGTGCTGCTGGTGGCGCTGGGATCGGACTACAACGTGTTCGTGGTGGGACGGATCTGGCAGGAGGCTCGAACGATGCCGCTTCGGGACGCGATCCGGCTGGCCGCGCCCCGGGCGAGCCGGGCGATCGGCGTGGCCGGCCTCGCGCTGGCGGGAACGTTCGCGCTGCTCGCGCTGGTGCCGCTCGTGCCGTTTCGCGAGTTCGCGTTCGCAATGTGCGTGGGCGTGTTGATCGACTCGTTCCTCGTTCGGGCGCTGCTGGTGCCGTCGCTCATGACGCTGTTCGGGCGGACCAGCCAGTGGCCGGGCAGGCGGTCTGCCCCGCTCCCCGAGCCGACACCCCAGGAAGCGGACCAACACCGTGTCCAATCCCCCGCGGTCGCGTGAGTGACCCACAGCCGGTGAAGCGGCGGCCGTCGAGGCGGTCCTGCGGACGCTAGTGATCGCGAAACACGTACGGCGTGAACTGATAGGTCGCCCCGGGACCCCCTGCAGGCCGGCGGGATCCCGCCGACGATCTCGGTCGGCGCGTTCGCCCCACCCGTGTACCCGATCCTGTCGCCGGGCTCCGCGCGCTCGGTTCCGGTGGGATCGATTACTCGGCGACTGGCCGTTCGGGGACGTCGCCGGTCGAGGGCCGGCGGCGGAGCTCACGGGCCGCGAGGCGGAACGCGACGCGGAACAGGTAGGCGGGAGGGTCGCGGACGGTCGAGCCCCGCTCGAGCGTCCGCGCGAACGCCTCGGCGACGACGTCGTCGGCCAGATCGCGGTTGCCGCCCACGTCGGCGAGGACTGCCCGCCACAGCCGCGGGCCGACCTCGGCGTACGGCTCGTCGAACCCGAGACCTTCGTCCAGCTCCAGCCCACTCCCTGACAGAGCCACCAGCGGGCGCCGGCGTTATCGCCGACCCCCACGAACCGCCGCCATCTTCGCGTCTGGAGTGAAACCGGTTCGCCGCCGTCCGCGCGGACACAACCCGAACCTTGCGTTCGGTCAGGGCTTGAGCCAGTACCAGAAGCGCCTCCATCTCGAGAGCCTTCGCTGAGACTCGGCTTCGCGTCGCAGCTCGCTCTCCCGGTTGGCGCGCTCGATGGCTTGCTGTTGCTCGTGCAGAACTTCGGGCCGCAGGGTGCTCGGTTCGTCCCCAGTGCCTCCCCCGCCTCGCCGCCAACTGCTCACGCCGTTCACCGTACGCCGAGGGGGCGGGCATGATCTATCCATCGACGTTCGCTCGTTCCGATACCGTCCCGCGACGTGGACGGCGAGTTCGAACTTCTGACCGGACGGCTTCGTTTACGGCCGCTCGCTCCCGGCGATATCGACCCGCTGTTCGCAGTGCTGGGCGATCCCGAGACGATGCGGTGGTATCCGGCGCCGTTCGACCGGGCGGGGGTCCAGGAATGGATCCTCCGGTGGACGGCGAGCTACCGGACGAACGGGTTCGGGTTGCTCGCCGTCGAGGAACGGGCGACCGGCGAGCTCCTCGGCGACTGCGGGCCGACCGTTCAGGTGGTCGACAGCCAGTCGCACGTCGAGCTCGGGTGGCACGTTCGGCGCGACCGGTGGGGCGAGGGCATCGCCACCGGGGCGGGCGCGGCCTGTCGCGACTGGTGCTTCGGCGAGCTCGGCCTCGACCACGTCATCTCGCTGATCCGCCCGGAGAACCGCCAGTCGTGGCGGGTTGCCGAGAAGCTCGGCATGACCGTCTGGAAGGAGACCGACCACGCCGGCTTGCGGCACCGCGTGTACCGGCTCGACGCAGGAGGCTGAAAGCTTCAGCGGTCGTGGCGATGGTGGTGTCGGTGCGGCGGCTCGAACACGATTTCCAGGAGCTCGTACGACGGCGGGATGGCATCGAACGGCCCGGAGCACGTGATCGGCCGTCCCGGGCCGGGATGTTCGATCGCGACCCGGACCGTGTATTCGTCGCCGTTGAACCGGAAGCGGGCCACGTCCTCCTGGTCGCGCATCCGCGTGTGCCCGACCAGCTCGACGTCGTCCAGCCCGACCGCGCCAATGTGCTCCCGGAGGAACGACTCGGCTGCCTGCGTCACGAAGTCGTAGGCGCACCGCCCGCGATAGCGATCCAGGTCGATCTCGCCCCGGTCGAACCGTTCGACAACGTCGACCGCGACCTCCGGGGCGACGCGTCCGAGGTAGACGCCGGCGGGCAGGCAGACGACGTTCGGAGCGAACCGGTCCCCGCCGATGTGGCTCACCTCCCACACACGGTCGCCGAACGCCTGCTGCAGGACGTTCGCGACCGGACGGCCGCGTTCGGAGCAGCAGACGTCGTGGCGGCCGTTCGTGCAGACGAGGTAGATCGGCTCGCGCTGCTCTTCACCGAGGCCGAGGCGGTTCCCGCCGTGCATCGGACCGAGGTCGACGTCGAGCAACGCCTCCGGACCCGGCAGATGGGCGTGTTCGAGCCACCTGACGTCCACCCCGGCGTGCGCCGCGTAGACCTGGATCCCGTGGGGAACGTGGCGGCCGTGCCGTCGGATCAGCACGACGCGAACGGCGTGGATGCGGGCCTGTTCGCGGAGGTGAGCTGCCACTGCGGGCGGCAGCCGGCTGTGGACCAGCGCCCGCTTGCCCCACGGCCCCGGATCCTCGACGAGCAGCCAGTCGACGACCGTGGACGCGGTCCCCCGCAGCGACTCATCGGCGGCGAGCGACGCGGCCGAGCACCGTTCGGGCGAAACGCTCACCCCGCCAGCTCGAGCGTTCCCTCGCGGACCAGCCGCCGGGCCAGCACCACGCGTCCGGCCTCGTCCAGTCCGGGGATGTCCGCCGGCCGGAAGGGTTCGTCCCGCGCCGCGATGAACCGCAGCGCCCCCTCGACCCGCCCGGGCATGCGGAGCTCACGGTCTCCCAGGAACGCCACGACCTCCGGCCCCTCAACCCGCACCTCGCAGAACGACGCGGGCCGCCGCCGCAGCAGCGTCCCGTCATCCACGGAGTCCAACCGAACGAGATCCTCGAGGGCACCCCCCAGTGACGGCAGCCGCGTCGTCAGGAACGACCGGATGCGGCGGTCGGCCACCGCTCGCGCATCCACGTCGTCCAGACGCCGCTGCAGGTCCGCCAGCCGTTCCTTGACCGCCGTCGCGAACCCGTCCGGGTCACGGTGGTACCCGGCGGGGAGCGCCTCGGCGAACTCGCTCCCCACCTCGCCCAGCACCTCGGCGAACAGCTGCGCCCACGTGACCGTGAGGATCCCGATCGTGAGATGCCCCGACAGCACGGTCTGCGTCGACGCGGCGTGGGGCGTCCCGAGCGGCAGGTACATCGCGTCGCCGGGTTCCATGGTCACGGACAGCACGGGCTCCTCGTCCTCTTCCGGCTTGGGCGCACCGAGCGGCCGCGGCTCCCACACGTCCCACTGCTTCCGACCGAACGACTGCAGGACGAACACATCGTGTGTGTCCTGGTGCACGGCGAGCCCCTGCGATCCCGGCGGCGTGATGTACGCGTTCACCTGCGCGGGGTGCCCGAGCGACGCCTCGAGCTCCCGGCAGAACCGCCCCAGCGCAGGCCAGTACCGGTGCAGCCCCTGCAGCACGATCGTCGCGCCGTCCCGGAACCGCTCCAGGATCCGCGCGGGGTCCGCCATGCCGGTCACCGGCTGCGACCCGGTTCGCCCGGACTTCGTGTAGCCGGCCGTGGGCAGCGTCGCGCCCTCCTTGACCAGCCGGAACGCCGGCAGCCGGAGGGAGGCCCCGGTCAGGAGATGGTCGACGTCGGCGAGCGACAGCAGGTCGTCGAACGCCCCTCCGCCGGCGCGATGGGTCGGGCGGCGCCCCCAGTCATCGGCCAGGAACGCCGGGACGTCGACGACGCAGCGTTCGAGCGCGGCGGCGCTCACGGAAGGAGCACCCTGCGTGCTAGGAGTCGGTTCCGTCGGTGTCCTGCGAGTCGGTCCCGTCGGCGTCGCCCGAGTCGGCGTCGTCCGAGTCCCCGGAGTCCGTGCCGTCCGCGTCCTCCGTGGCCGTGTCCGTGCCGTCGGAGTCCTGCACGGTCTGGTCGGTCTTCGGGTCCACCGAGTCCGTGTCGTCCGCGTCTCCGGAGCCGGAGTCGGTGCCGTCGGAGTCGCTTTGGTCCACCGTGTCGGTGTCGGCCGAGATCGTCGCGGCCGGCGACTGCCCGGGGAACACCGTCGTGATCTCCTCGTCGGCCAGTGTGGTGTCGGTCGGTTCCATGGCTGCACCTCCGAAGGGGGATGGGACGGTCGAGTCTATGCCAGTCGCCCCGAGCGCGTTCCGCGGGCTCAGAACGCCGTGCCCGGCGGGAGCGGCGGCAATCCGGCCTGCGCGCGGAGCGCGTTGTACGCCCGGACGAACGCGTCCTTGTCGGGGTCGGTGGCGTCGTTGCGGTGTCGGTCGAGCTTGGCCCCGACCCGCCTCGCCGTCGCCTCGTCGTGCGTGATGAAGGCCTTGACGAGCGCGAAGTAGTCCTGGTCGTCGGCCAGCGCGTCGCGGAACGACGTCTCGAGCAGCGAGTTCACCGCGCCGGCCTCGTTCGGCACCGGCCAGGTGCGAACCGTTGTCACCGCAGAGATCCGTTCGCTGATGACGTCCTGGACGGTGGACAGGTCGCCGTTGGGATCCCTGGGATTGCCGGACGTCGCGTCGTTGACCGCGTCCACCAGCCGCTGCCGGAACTGCCCGGACTCCGCCAGGAGCTGGTCGACGCCGTTCGCATAGGCGATCAGCGCGGCGCTCTGGCCGCCGGAGGTGGGCGACGGACCGGTCGACGACGGGCCGGTCGGTGACGGCCCCGTCGACGAAGGGCCGGTCGGCGAAGGCCCGGTCGAGGGCACCGTGGTCGAAACCGCCGGCGAGTCCGACGGTGACGCGCCCGGCTTGGACCCGCCCGAGGCAAGGAGAATGCCGACCACGCCCCCGACGAGCAGGATCGCGAAGAGCGCGGCGATCAGCCAGGTCCGGCGGCGACGGCGGCCATCGTCGGGGCGCCGCGGCCCCACCACGGTGGTCGGGGGCTGGCCGGGCGTGGGGTCTCCCGTCGTGAACCCGCCGGTCGGAACCGGCGCCGTGCCCGGCGCCGGCGGCGGGAATGCCGACGCCGGCATCGCGGGTGGCGGCGCCACCACCGTCGCGGGCGGCGCCGCGCCGAGCGCCCCGGCCGCCGCGGACACCAGCGCGGCGCACGTCGGGAACCGCGCCTCCGGGTCCTTGGCCATCCCTCGCGCCAGGACTTCGTCGAGCGACGTCGGCAGCCCCGGCCGGATGCTCGACGCTGCCGGCGGCGGTTCGAGGAGGTGCGCGGCCAGCACCTGCGCGTCGCTGTCCCGGGGGAACGGCGTCGCCCCCGTCATGCATTCGTGCAGGACGCACGCCAGCGAGTACTCGTCGGTTCGGCCGTCGACCGTCTTGCCCGAGGCCTGCTCCGGCGCGGCGTAGTCGGGGGTCCCGACGAAGATGCCGGTCCGCGTGATGCCCGGGGTCGAACCGGTGACGCGCTTCGTGAGCCCGAAGTCGGTGAGGTACACGCGGTCGGCCTCGGGCCCGGGCCCGTCCTCGATCAGGACGTTGGCTGGCTTGACGTCGCGGTGGACCATCCCGGCGGCGTGCGCCGCGTCGAGCGCGTCGGCCACCGCGCCGGCGATCCCCAGCGCGCGGGCCGGCGCCAGCGGCCCCTCCAACTGCAGGACGGTGCGGAGGTCGTGGCCCTTGACGTACCGCATCGACAGGTACAGGCGGCCGTCGGCCTCGCCCGCGTCGTACACGGGAATGATGTGGCGGTGGTCGATCGCGGCGGCCAGCTGCGCCTCGCGCGCGAACCGGTCCCGGAACTCCTGGTCGTCGGAGAGGTCGGCGTTGATGATCTTCAGCGCGACCCGCCGGTCGAGCGCGAGCTGCTGAGCGAGGTACACGACCCCCATCCCGCCCCGGCCGAGGACCGTGGCCACGCGGTACCCGCCGAGCTGCGTCCCGGGAGCGAGGTCCGCCATCGCTGGTTTGTACCACCTGACCAGCGACCTCGCCGGGCTCGCGGCGCGGTAGGGTCCTCGGCGTCGGCCGCCATCGGACCTCCAAGGAGCGAACCGTGGACATCGTGAACCCCGCCGTCGAGGACTACATGCGCACGCTGCAGTCGCGCCACGACGAACCCGTCCTGCTGGAGATGGAGGCGGAGGCCGCCGAGCGCGGATTCCCGATCATCAACCGGCTGTGCGGCGTGACGATCGAGCTCCTGGCGCGTTCGATCGGCGCGAAGCGGGTCTTCGAGCTCGGGAGCGGCTACGGGTACAGCGGGTACTGGTTCAGCCGGGCGGTCGGGCCGGACGGCGTGCTCCACCTCACCGACGGCGACCCCGAGAACGAACGCAAGGCGACCGACTACCTCGGGCGGGCCGGGCTGGACGGACCGGTGACCTATCACGTCGGCGATGCCCTGACCTCGTTCGCCGAGGTCGACGGCGAATGGGACGTCGTGTACTGCGACATCGACAAGGACGGCTACCCGGACGCCTGGGACGCGGCCAAGGAGCGGATCCGTGTCGGCGGGCTGTACGTGTGCGACAACGTCCTGTGGTCGGGGCGCGTGACGACCGACCCCGAGGTCGAGGACACGCGGCCCGAACTCACCGACGCGATCCGCCGGCACAACGCCGCGATCGCGGCCGACGAGCGCTACGTCTCCACGATCGTCCCCACGCGGGACGGGGTGTTCGTCGCGCTGCGGATCGCGTAGGAGCGGCTCGCCGCGCTCAGCTTCGGTCGGCCAGCACCTCGACCGAGCCCGTGCCGCCGCCCTTCAGGGCATCCGGGCCATTGCGGCGCCGGTGTTCCAGGACACGACTCTGGAGGTTTCGATCGATCCCCCCCCGGGAACAAGTCGCGCGCCGGCCACAGGGACGGCCTGCGACACCCGAGGGGGAAAGGAGCCCGCTGAGGGACACCGAACGTAGCGCCCGCGCGTCGGGCCCGACGGACGGAACCGCCGGGCGACGCCCGTCAGTGCCCGTAGCCGCACAGCGCCCGCGGCTCCATCCGGAGGGAGGAAACCCGTCGTGCGACGACGCCTGTTCGCGCTCGCCCTGATCACGACCGCGCTCGCGATGCTCGCCGGCCTGGCCCGTGCGGCCGGCCCCGTACCGGAGACGCACTACTTCTTCCATCAGGCCGGCACGCCGGTCGCGCCCGCGGGCGACGCGGGCACATTCGACGTCACCGCGCCGACCGCATCGACGCCCGCGCTCGCGCCCGCGACGCAGGGGCTCGGCTTGACGCCCGTGCCGACCTGGGCGGGAACCGTCCCCGGCATCGTGAACACGCTCAAGGTCGACGTCTGGCAGAAGGCTCCGGTCGCGGCGGGCCTGGGATCGGCCGACTACGACGTCGTCCTCACCGTGGGCGGGCACTCCTACGCGTTCCCGACGTTCACCTCCCCGGTCGCCACGGGCGCCGGATTCGACGAGGTCGGGCACACGTTCACCTCGACGGAGCCGGGCTCCCCGCTGCCGATCGACGCCTCGGCCGGCCCGGTCTCGATCGCGATCGCCGGGCACTACTCCGACGCGGAGTCGGTCACCACGATCGCCTACGACGCGGCCGCCGAGCCGTCGGGCTTCGCGGTCAACGTTCCGCCACCGGCGAGCGGCGGCATCCCGCCGCTGCAGCAGGCTGCCGGCACGTCCGCGTTCACGCCGCCCGTGTACATGCCGGGCTCGAACGGCTACGGCGAGCCGAGCATCGACGTCGCACCCGCCGGCACGCAGGGAACGGGCGGCAAGCCCCAGACGATCTGGATCACCGCGCCGGTCAGCCTGCTGAGCTCGGCGACGTCCGCGAGCCCCGTCTGGCGTTCGGACGACGGCGGGCAGACGTTCGCCGGGCCGATCCAGACGGCCAACGTGGGCCCAGTCGACACCGGGCTCGGCGGCGGCGACACCGACGTCCAGACCGACAGGGTCGGCAACGTCTACCAGGACGATCTGTGGCTGGGCGACGACTCGATGTCGTACAGCACCGACAAGGGCGCGACGTGGACGGGCTCGCCCGTCTCGCACATCCACCCGATCTCCGACCGCGCGTGGCTCGCGTACTCGGCCGACGAGGACGCGATGTACATGACGTACGACGGCGAGAACGGCATCATGCTCGACAAGGCGCTCATCGGCACCGCCGGCCCCGCGGCCACGCTCGTGTTCCAGCAGGAGACGATGGTCGCCGACAACGCGACCCGCGGGTGCCTCTGCCCGCCCGGCTCCCTGACCGTCGATGACTCCCGCGCCGGCGCCACCCCGTACGTCTACGACGCGTTCGCGGCCAACGATGGGGTCCGCGTGTACCGCTCGGACGACGGCGGCCTCACGTTCACGCACACCACGATCCCCAACTCCGGCACGAACCCCGACCACTCCTTCACGACCAGCGCGGTCGACTCGGCCGGCAACCTGTACGTCACCTGGGAGAACGTCGTCGGCGGGATCGCGGACGTCTTCTACGCGTGGTCGGGCGACCACGGCGCCACGTGGAACGGTCCGTTCGACGCGAGCGCGCTGCTCGGGCCGAGCCGCGCCGCGCTGTTCCCCGCCATCACGGCCGACGACCCCGGCCACGTCGGCATCGCGTTCTACGGCACGCCGAACGCGGTCGACCCGGACAGCGCGCCGGACGGGACCCAGTGGAACGTGTACTACCTGGAGTCCTCCGCGGCGAACTCGGCGACGCCGGCGTTCACCATCACGAACATCGAGCCGAACTTCCACCAGGGCCAGATCTGCACGGTTGGCATCAACTGCGGCAGCAACGACCGCTCGCTGCTGGACTTCTTCTCCATCCAGTTCGACGCGAACCACCTGGCGAACATCATCTACACCCAGGGCGGGCAGGCCGCGGGGACCAGGCTGGCGTTCGTCGAGGAGTCGGGTGGCGCCGGCGGCGGGGCGACCGCGTCCACGCTCTCGTACACCGGCGACACCGCCGGGACCAAGGGAGGCACGGCCACGTATACCGCCCTGCTGTCCGACGCCAACGGCAACCCGATCTCCGGCGCGACCGTGTCGTTCCAGCTCGGATCGCAGTCCGCCGTGACGGCCACCACCGACGGCGGCGGCGCGGCGATCGCGACCCAGTCCATCGGCCTCGGCGCGGGCACCTACCCGCTCACCGCGAGCTACGCGGGCGACGCAACCCACTCAGCCGCCACGGCGACCAAGCAGTTCGTGGTCTCACTGGCGAGCCCAGGGTTCGGCCAGGTGTCCCTGGTCAAGGTCGGGCCGAAGGACGGCGGCGAGCCGTCCATCGCGACCGGGCCGGAGGGCAACCTGTACGTCTCGTACCCCGGCAGCAAGATGTCGTTCTACCGGTCGGCCGACCAGGGCCAGACGTGGACCGCCGGCGGCGTCGCCGACGACCAGAGCGGCGACACATCGGTCAACGTCGACTCCTCAGGCGCCGTCTACCAGTCGAACCTGAACGGCATCTCGTTCAACCCCGACGCGCTGCAAGGGGTCGTGTACAAGTCGAAGGACCTCGGGGACCACTGGACGAAGGGCGCCGGGTTCCTGACGTCGAGCAACTCGACGAACCAGCCGTTCCTGGTCGACCGGCAATGGGCCGATGCGTACATCCCGCCGGGCAAGACCACCGACCAGGCCCTCGTGTACTTCACGTACCACGACTGGGGTCCGAACCAGATCTGGGTCACGACGTCGACCGACGGCGGCGCGACGTTCGGCGTGCCGAGCGACGTCATCCTCGACCCGCAGGCCCAGGCCGCGTCGCTCTGCGACACGATCCCGGGCGGGATCAAGGTCGTGCAGTCCGGGCCGCACGCCGGCCGGGTGTACGTCGCGTGGCTCGGCGGGAGCGTCGCGACCAACGCGGCGACCGGCTGCAACGCCACCCAGATGAACACATTCAACACGGTGTGGGTCGCGTGGTCGGACGACCAGGGCGCGACCTGGACCGATCACCTGGTGTTCGACGGCGGGATCGGGCACGACGCGAGCGGCTTGTTCGCCGACCTTACGCTCGACAACGCCGGGAACCCCTACGTGGCGTTCGCCGACAACCTCACCGGCGAGTGGGACATGTACGTGATGGCCTCGTTCGACTCAGGGACCGCGTGGAACGGGAAGACCGACGGCACCGGCGTCCCGTACAAGGTGAACGCCGACACCGGAACGCACTTCTTCCCCGCGATTGCGGTCGGCGATCCCGGCAAGGTCGACGTCGCGTACATCGCGGCCGGCAAACAGATCGACACCCTTCCCTACGGCAAGCCGATGCCGGGTGGCGGCTCGGGGGCGGTCTGGTACCTGTACATGGCGCAGTCGCTGAACCTGCAGAGCGGCTCGCCATCGTGGAGCGTCGAGCGCGTCACCCAGCAGCCGATGCACCTGGGCGACGTGTGCACCCTGGGCATCTTCTGCATCGACGACACGACGGGGATCGGACTGGTCGGCACCAACCGCGACCTCCTCGACTTCATCGACCTCACGATCGGCAAGGACGGGTTCGCACATGCGAGCTACACCGACGACGACCTGACGCCGGGCATCTGGTCGGCGAACCAGACCTCCGGGTCGAGCGTGACTTCGCCCACCGTCACGCTCGCCGCCTCGAATCCCTCGCACGGTGCTTACACCACGGCCGTGACGGTCGCTGCGAACACGACGCACGTCCTCGCTGGGGTCCCGGTGACGTTCGCGCTCGGGACGCAGACGGCCTCCGGGAATGTGAACGCGAACGGCAAAGCCACGGCGACGATCACGCTGAACCAGCCCACGGGGGCGACGACCCTGAAGGCGACGGTAGCCGGCGTCTCGGCGACCGCGCCGTTCACGATCGACAAGGACGCGACGAGGATCACCGTCGTGAGCCTCACGAAGACCCTGCAGGCGGTGCTCACGGCGGCCGGGTCGAATGCGCCCGTCGCCGGGCGCACGGTGACGTTCTTCGTGAACAGCCGGAAGGTCGGAACCGCGGTGACGAACTCGGCGGGGACGGCGACCCTGAAGTACAGCGCCCCGA
Source organism: Actinomycetota bacterium (assembly GCA_035577825.1). Taxonomy (GTDB): domain Bacteria; phylum Actinomycetota; class UBA4738; order UBA4738; family JACQTL01; genus DATBHM01. The sequence continues at coordinate 15,887 of DATLUW010000701.1, forward strand.
AGAACGCCGCGCTCCGTTCGACGTTCGCGGGTGACGCGTTCTTCCTGGCGTCGTCGAGCCCGTAGCACGGCGCCGGTCGGCGGGCCGGGCCCTTCGCCCGGCCGCGCCGGCCGGGTTCCGCGGAGCAACGTCCCGGCGGACCACGAACGGGACGAGCTCCAGGGGGTGGACCGGCCGGGCAGAGGCTGAGACACTGCCTCGCATGCCACAGGCCGTCTGGACCGGGACGCTCTCGTTCGGGCTCGTCTCGATCCCCGTGAAGCTGTACGGGGCGTCGCAGTCCCGCGACGTGCGGTTCCACCAGTTCGAAGGACGGACCGGGCGCCGCGTCCGGTACCGACGCGTGGCGAACGAGGCCGACGTCCCGCTGTGGGAGGACTCGCGGCTGCTCGCCCCCGAGCAGCGCCGGGAGGCAACGTCCGATGCCGAGTCCCGTCGGCCAATCGAGTCCGGGCCCGAGCCGCCCCTGCCGGCGAACCCCGAACCCCTGCCGGCACCGCGCCGGGAGCCGCCCGGAGGGAACGGTTGGGACCATGACACGTCGGCCCACCCGGCCGGCCGGCCTCAGCGTGAGGTGGACGCTCCGCGCGAGGTGGCGTTCTCCGAGGTCGTTCGCGGCTTCGAGGTCGACCCCGGCCGTTTCATCGAGGTCACCGACGAGGAGCTCGAGGAGTTCGCGCCGGAGCGCAGCCGCGTGATCGAGATCGAGGACTTCGTCCGGCTCGCCGAGATCGACCCCGTGTACTTCGAGAAGGGCTACCACGTGCTGCCGGCCCGCGGCGGCGAGCGGACCTACCGCCTCCTCGTCCGGGCGATGGAACGGGCGGAATTCGTGGCGATCGCGCGGTTCGTGCTGCGGACTCGCGAGCACGTGGCCGCGATCCGGCCGGCCGCCGGGTTCCTCGTGCTGGAGACGCTGTTCCGGGCGGATGAGGTCCGCGACCCGTCGACGCTGCCCTCGGGCGCAGCGTTCGCCGACGAGCCCTCGAAGCGCGAGCTCGAGGTCGCCGTTCGGTTGATCGAGGCGCTCGTGGTCGACTGGGATCCGGCCCGTTACCCGGACGACTACCGCGAACGCGTGCTCGAGATGATCCGCGGCAAGGCCGGCCCGGCGCCGGAACGGGAGCGGGAGCCCCTCACGCCCGGCGGGGAACCCGCGGTGTTCGACCTCATGGAGGCGCTCAAGCGCAGCCTGGAAGAGGCCCGCCGATCGCGCGGGTCGGCCAGCTCACCGACGACGGAGCGCAGTCCGCGTCGGCGCCGCAGCGGCTGAGCCGGATCCCGCGCGTCGGCCGGACGATCGCCGCTAGGACAGCTCGGCGCACACGTCGGTGACGTGCCCCGTCACGCTGAGGGCCGTCGGAGTGCCCGTCGGTGAGAGCGTCTCGTTGAGCACGCCCGAGGTCAGCATCACGCCGGGCAGACCGAACGGCGACGCGTCGGCGGCGAGGTTGGTGATGAGCCAGTGGCCGTTCCCGACCACGGTTGTCGTCCCGTCGGGATGGAAGGTGACGGTCCCGGGACCGGACGCATTGAGCAGGACGCTCGCGTCGGTGTCGACGTTCGTCACACGGACCTTGAGCGTGCCCGTCTCGTGCAGGCGGACGGTGCCGTCCGCAAGCGTCGTGAACTTCCCGTACTCGTTGTTCGCGACGACGTCGTAATGGGTCGGGAAGCTGCAGAATCCCGCCGGCAGGTCGAGCGGAGCCCCCGGCAGGAACACGCGGTGTGGATCGTTGTTGGCGACCGCCGGGCCGGCACCGACGATTCCGAGCGCGACCGCCGTGAGCGACAGCGC
>DATLUW010000702.1:0-6470 GCA_035577825.1 Actinomycetota bacterium
GAAGGACCTCGAACTCCTCCAGGCACTTGCCCGAGCCGATCGCCACCGAGGACAGCGGGTTGTCCGCGATGTGGACCGGCATTCCCGTCTCGTGTTTCAGCCGCTCGTCCAGGCCACGAAGCAGGGCCCCGCCGCCCGTGAGGACGATTCCCTTCTCCATGATGTCCGCCGCCAGCTCGGGCGGGGTTCGGTCGAGCGTGTTCTTGATCGCGTCGATGATCGAGGACACCGGCTCCTCGATCGCCTTGCGGACCTCCTCCGCCGTCACGTGGATGGTCTTCGGCAGGCCCGACACCAGGTCGCGTCCCTTGATCTCGGCGATCAGCTCGTCCGGCATCGGGAACACCGACCCGACCGCGACCTTGATCGCCTCACTCGTGCGCTCGCCGAGCAGCAGCGAGTACTCCTTCTTGACGAACTGGATGATCGACTCGTCGAGCTCGTCGCCGCCGATGCGGAGACTGGTCGACGTCACGACGCCGCCGAGGGAGATGACCGCGACCTCGGTGGTGCCGCCGCCGATGTCGACGATCATGTTCCCGGTGGGCTCGTGGATGGGGAGCCCGGCGCCGATCGCGGCCGCCATGGGCTCCTCGATGATGAACGCCCTGCGCGCGCCGGCCGAGATCGTGGCCTCCTCGACCGCACGCTGCTCGACCCCGGTGATGCCGGAGGGGACGCAGACCACCACGCGGGGCTTGGCGAACATGCGCCGGCGGTGCACCTTCTGGATGAAGTACCGGAGCATCTTCTCGGTCACGTCGAAGTCGGCGATGACGCCGTCCTTCAGCGGGCGGACCGCGCGGATGTGGCTGGGCGTCCGTCCGATCATGCGCTTGGCCTCGGCTCCGACGGCCAGGATGCTGCCGTTCAGGGTGTTGATGGCCACGACCGACGGCTCGTTCAGGACGATGCCGCGTCCCCGAACGTAGACAAGCGTATTAGCAGTTCCAAGATCGACCGCCATGTCGCGGCCCAGGAACCCGGTCAAGCCTTCGGTGCTCGCGCCGGGGGACGGCGCGAAACGTCTGCGTGTGCTCTCGGCCATGAGGGCGCATTGGTTGTACCCGACGCCGGAGGGCGCTGGCAACCCGCCTTCCCGCTCTTCGCGGACATTTCACCCCCCTTGACCTGTGTTTTTTCCTGAGGTCGAGTTGAGGTCGAGGGTTGGCCTACTCTCGACCCGAACTTCCAGGGACAGCTTTGTCCAAGTTCGGGCTCTGTCCGGGGTGGTCGGGTGGCTTCGCTCGGGGCGTCCGGCGAGCCGCGATCGAGGGGTCCGGTTCGATGGCGGGGGGTCAGGGGCGTCTCGGCGCCCGGGCCACCGCGCGGATCCCCCCGAGGAGGATCAGCGCCCCGCCGGGGATGAGGGGGATCGCGTCCGGGGAGTCGTTCATGCTCCCCGCGATGAGAGCTCCGGCGCGACCGCGAGGAAAGGCGAACGGGCGCCGCGCGAAGTGCGGCGCCCGTTCGTGAGCGTGCGACCTCTGGCTACGAGGGTAGGTTCGACTGGATCCAGGCGTCGAGCTCCGGACCCGATTCCCAGCTCGTGATGAGCGCGTAACGCGGCGCGTCGCCCGCGTGATACACGGCGTGCTGGAGCCGCTCGGTGTCGACCACGAACTGCGCGAACTTCGGGCACGGGATGTGGCTCTCGGTCGACGGGTCGTCCTTGTCGTCGCGGACGACCATGTAGGAGTCCGGGTCGTCGGTGAGGTTCAGCCAGCTCCGCACGACCCAGCCCTCCCCGTCGGGGTTCAGCCGATTGTTGTCGTCGAGGTGCAGGAAGCGCGTCTGGACCTCGGCGAGGTCGGCCGAAGGCTCGAGCTTGATGATCCGAACGCGGCCGAACCGCGCCCCGACGGACTCGACGTACTTCTTGAGCGTGGGGGCCTTCTCCGCGTTCACGGTCCACACGCCGTCCTTGTCGGGCTTGCCGTGCTCCCAGAACCCGCGAGCGTCGTCCTCGCCGGTGGCCGAGGCCAGCACGGCGAAGTTCGTGTCGCCGCCCGACTTCCAGTCGAGGTAGGTGAGCTGCTCCCACTCCGAGGGGTCGATCTCGCCCTCCCAGGTCTGCAGGATCACGAAGCCCGTGTCATCGAGGACCGGGAGCTTGGGGTTGTCGGCCATGTCGAAACTCCTCCGGACGGATCGGGGACGCCGCGAGTATATCGGCTCGCTCCCGGCCTCCCCGGCAGGCCGGGTCGCGGATCGAACTGGCCGTCCGGCCCTGCCCGGCCTGCCGCACGGGAGACACGAGCCGGCCACCGCCCGCGCGAATGCTTGACAGGCTGACTCCGGAGGAACACCGTGCGCGGGTCATGGGGCGTCGGATCCCCCCGCGCGCAGCGCCGGTGCCGATCCTGTTGCTGGCGACCGCGCTGGCCTGGCTGCCCACTGCCGGATCCGCCGTCGCCGGCGTCGCCTGCGGCGGGTTCCATCAGGTCCCGACCCCCAACCCGGGCACGCTCGCGGACACGCTCGAGTCGGTCTCGGCCGCCTCGCCGCATGCCGCGTGGGCGGTCGGCAACTGGGCGAACCAGTCGAAGGAGGGCGGGCTGATCCTTCGCTTCAACGGGACGTCGTGGTCCGCCCAGCACCCCCCTGCCGCCGCCGGTCCGGTCGAGCTGCAGGCGGTGGATGCGCGGACACCGACCGACGTATGGGCGGTCGGACAGCGGTTCGTCGGGTCGCCCGGCGGCGGCGGCTCGGAGCAAACGATCACACTGCACTGGAACGGTTCCGCCTGGTCGCGCGTCCCCAGCCCGAACGTCGGCACGGTCGGCAGCTCGCTCCACGCCGTGGTGGCGATCGCACACGACGATGTGTGGGCCATGGGCTCGAGCAACATCGACCTCGATCGCTTTCGAACCCTGGTCGAGCACTGGGACGGCACGTCGTGGTCGGTCGTCCCGAGCCCGAACCCGGGCACGTCCCAGAACTTCCTCAACGCGGCGTCCGGAAGCTCGGCCTCGGACATCTGGGCGGTCGGCCAGCGCGCGCCGGACACGTCGGGCTTCCACGGCCGGACGCTCGCGGAGCACTGGAACGGCTCGGCCTGGTCGGTCGTGCGGACGCCGAACGTCGGCGCGGCCAACCATCTGTTCGGCGTCGTGGCGATCGGCCCGAACTCCGCCTGGGCGGTCGGGACCGGCAGCGGGGGCGGCCGGACGCTCGCCGAGCGGTGGAACGGCCACACGTGGCGGATCGTGGAGACCCCGAACGTGGGCACGAACCCCAACGAGCTGGACGCCGTCGACGCCGCCTCCCCGACGAACGTGTGGGCCATCGGCGACGTCCTGACCGGCGGCCTCGGCATCCAGTCACAGGCCGTGCGGTGGAACGGGGTCGCGTGGCACGAGATGCCGGTGGAGCAGGCGGGGTCGTCCGAGACCGCGCTCGGCGACGTCGCCGCGATCCCGGGAACCACCCGGCTGTGGGCCGCCGGCGAGTCCGCGACCGGCGACTCCTCGCGGCAGAAGAGCCTCGTCGAGCAGGGGTGCTGAGCTCCCCATTGCGGGGCCGGCTGTAACCCCCGGCACCCGAATGGGGTCGAACACCCCAATGTTGCCGCACGCGACTCGCGGGGGGCGGTAGCCGTGCGCGCAGCGGTTCTGTTCCCCGGCCAGGGTTCCCAATTCGAAGGCATGGCCGACCCGTGGACGACCCACGAGGCCGGCGCTGCCGTGTTCGAGCGGCTCGCCGCGACGTGGGACCGCGACCTCGTCGAGCTCTGCCGCGACGCGGACGCCCTGGCCACCACCGAGCTGGTCCAGCCGGCGCTGTTCGCCTGCGACCTCGCCGCGTTCCGCGTGCTCGAGGCCGAGGGCGCCCACTTCGAGGGCGCGGCCGGGCATTCGCTCGGGGAGTTCGTCGCCCTGGTCGCGGCGGGCGTGCTGGAGGACGTCGACGCGTTCCGCGTGGTCGTCACCCGCGGCCGGGCGATGCAGGAGGCATCGAACGCCACCCCGTCCGGCATGACCGCGATCATCGGGCTCTCCCCCGCCGACGCCGCCGAGATCTGCCGGGTGGCCGGCCGAGGCGACGTCCTGGAGGTCGCGAACGAGAACGCCGCCAAGCAGGTCGTGCTGTCCGGTTCGATTCCCGCGATCGAACGGGCCGAGGAGGCCGCGAGGTCGAAGGGCGCCAAGGCGATCCGCCTCCGCGTCGCCGGGGCGTTCCACTCGCCGCTGATGCGCCCCGCGCAGGACGCCGTCCGCGAGGCCCTGTCGCACGCGACGTTCCACGAGCCGAAGATGCTGCTCGCGCCCAACGTCAGCGGCCGCGTGACCCGCGAGTCGACGGCGCTCCGTGACCTGCTCGCACGCCACGTCGTCTCGTCCGTCCGGTGGGAGCGCTCGATGCGCGCCCTGGCCGAGGCCGGCATCGACTCGTTCGTCGAGGCCGGACCGGGCGACGTCCTTTCGAAGCTGGTGCGCCGCAACGTTCCCGGGACGACGGCCGTCGCTGTCGGCACCCCCGAGGACGCTGCCGCGTACGCCAATCAAGCCACCGAAGCTGCGCCCGCCCTGTCCCAGGAGACCGCATGAGCGCCACGATCGAAGTGCCCCTCGACGCGATCATCGAGGTCGACGTCCACCACGGCGAGCGGACCGACATCCCGATCCAGCTCCTCGTGACCCCCGTCGCCGGCCGCCTGCGGATCCTGCCGCCGGAGCGATTCTGGCACGGCCACGAGATGGTCGAGGTCGGGCAGGCCGTCGCCGTCGTCGAGCTCGGGGACCGCACCGAGCACCTCGTCCGGTCACCGGTTCGCGGCCGGCTGGGTTCGGTGCTCGGGAACGACGGCGAGCTGGTCACGCCCGGCCAGGCCGTCGCCTGGGTGGAGCGCGAGTGACGCCGTCCGGCGGGCGGTTCGCCGCCGTCGCGGCCACCGGCTCCGCGCTCCCCGACCGGGTGGTCCCGAACTCCTTCTTCGAGAACCTCGTCGAGACCTCCGACGAGTGGATCGTCGAGCGGACGGGCATCCGCGAGCGCCGGTTCGCCGGCGACGGCGAGACGACCGCGACCCTGTCCACCGACGCAGCCCGGCGGGCGCTCGACGCGGCCGGGATGCCGGCCGAACAGCTCGACCTCATCGTGGTGGCCACCTGCACGTCCGACCGGCTGCTCCCCTCGTCCGCCGTCATGGTCCAGGACGCGCTCGGCGTGTCGTGCCCGGCGTTCGACCTGAACGCGGCCTGCGCGGGGTTCTCCTACGCGACCTCCGTCGGGCGCGCCATGATCGAGTCGGGCGCCTCCGACACCGTGCTGCTGGTCGGCGCGGAGACGCTGTCCCGCCGGGTCAACCTGGAGGACCGGACGACCTGCGTGCTGTTCGGCGACGGCGCCGGCGCGGCCGTGTTGGTCCCCTCGGACGAACCCGGCCTGATGGCCTCGAACCTGTTCGCGGACGGCGCCGCCGCCAAGCTCCTCACGATCCCGGGCGGCGGGACGTCGACGCCCGATCCCGACGAGCCGCCGATCGACCAGATCGTGATGAAGAGCGGCACCGAGGTCTACAAGCGCGCGGTGGTCGGCATGACCGACGCCTGCCGTTCGCTGCTCGACAAGGCCGGCGTGGCGTCCGAGGACGTCCGATGGCTGATCCCCCACCAGGCGAACGCCCGCATCATGAAGACCGTGGCGGACCGGCTGGGGTTCGGCGCAGACCGCGTGATCTCCGACGTCGAACACGTCGGGAACACGTCCGCCGCGTCGGTGCCGATCGCGCTCGACGAGGCGTGGCGGGACGGTCGGATCCGGCGGGGCGACCTCGTGCTGATGACGTCGTTCGGGGCCGGGATGGCGTGGGGCGCGTCGCTGGTGAAGTGGACGGCGCCCGACTTCCAGGTGTCGGCGTGACCGCACGCGTCGCTGTGGTGACCGGCGCCTCGCGCGGCATCGGCCGCGCCTGTGCGACGGCGCTCGGCCGGGACGGCTGGGCGGTGGCGGTCGGGTTCCGCACCGGCGAGGGCGACGCCAAGGACGCCGTCGCCGAGATCGAGGACGCCGGCGGTCGCGCGGTCGCGGTGTCGCTCGATACGAGCGACGAGGCGGCGATCACGGAGGCGTTCAAGGTGGTGGCCGAGCAGCTGGGCCCGGTGACCGGCCTCGTGAACAACGCCGGCGTCAGCCGCGACGGCCTGGTGCTGAAGTACCCCACGTCCGAGTTCGACCGGACGCTGGGGGTGAACGCCCGGGGACCGTTCCTCTGCTCGCGCGCGGCGCTGCGGAGCATGCTGCGGGAGCGGTTCGGACGGATCGTGAACATCTCGTCCGCCGTTGCGCTGCACGGGAACGCGGGCCAGGTGGCGTACGCGGCGTCGAAGGCGGCGGTGGTCGGCATGGCCCGGTCGCTCGCCCGGGAGGTCGGGTCGCGCGGGATCACGGTGAACGTCGTGTGCCCCGGGCTGATCCCGACCGAGATGACCGACGGGCTGACCGATGAGGCACGCCGCTGGCTGTTG
>DATLUW010000703.1:0-7866 GCA_035577825.1 Actinomycetota bacterium
CCCGGTGCACCACAACGAGCCCAAGAAGACGCGCGCCTACTTCCGCGAGAAGGGCTGGCTCAGGATCGCGGCGTTCCAGACGCGCAACCCGATCCACCGCGCGCACGAGTACCTCACCAAGTGCGCGCTCGAGATCGTCGACGGACTGCTGGTGCACCCGCTGATGGGCGCGACGAAGGCCGACGACGTGCCGCCGGACGTCCGCATGCGGTGCTACGAGGCGCTGTTCGCGGACTACTACCCGAAGGACCGGGCGATGATCTCGGTGTTCCCCGCGGCGATGCGGTACGCGGGGCCGAAGGAAGCGATCTGGCACGCGATCTGCCGCAAGAACTACGGCTGCACGCACTTCATCGTGGGCCGCGACCACGCCGGCGTGGGCGACTACTACGGTACGTACGACGCGCAGAAGATCTTCGAGGAGTTCGAACCGGGCGAGCTCGGGATCACGCCGCTCAAGTTCGAGCACTCGTTCTACTGCCTGACGTGCGAGGGGATGGCGTCGCCGAAGACGTGCCCCCACGACGACGACGTGCGCGTGATCCTCTCCGGGACGAAGGTCCGGGAGATGCTGCGGGCCGGGCACAAGCCGCCGCCGGAGTTCTCGCGGCCGGAGGTCGCCGAGATCCTGATCGACGCGATGCGGGGGCCGTCGGACTAGCGCCCCGGCCCGGGACGGATCCGCGGCGCATGGCGGCCGCCTCGGGCGGGTATCCATCGATCGCAACCTTGTGGCGGGCTGCCGCATGCCCGCAGGGAGGAGGATCGATGAGCACCGCCGAGACGTTGGCGGAGCGTGCCATCGAGCTGGCCGGTTCCGGCTTGGACACCGACGCCGCCGTGCACGACCTGCTGGACTGCTGCGCGGACAAGCGCGTGTCGGTTGTGATGGCCAAGCGCGCGATCGAGGAGCGGATCGAACAGGGCGCCGACGACCCCACGCTCGCGCATGCGGTCGAGTACCTGACCGAGACGCTGCACCAGGGCCCCTGGAGCGAGGTCGCCTGAGGCGGCGGCGTTGCCCCCTCACGCATCGGCAGGCCTGTTCGCGGGTAGGAATGGAACCCGCTGACCGCAATGCGAGGAGGAGATGACGTGGGCGCCACCAACGACAAGGCCGAGGGCACGGTGGATCGGGCCAAGGGCAAGGTCAAGGAGGCCGCAGGCAAGATGAGCGGCAACCGCGACACCGAGGCCGAGGGCAAGGCCGACCAGGTCAAGGGGTCGGGCAAGCAGGCGATGGGGCACGCGAAGGACGCCGCGCGCAACGTGAAGGAGGGCGTCAAGGACGCCGTCCGCAAGGACTGATCCCCAACGACCGAAGCACCGAGCACGAACGGCCCGGCGGCGAAGCCGCCGGGCCGTTCTCGTGGTCACGTCACTTGGACACGATCGGCGAAGACGCGGGAGGAACGAGCACGAGGGCGTCGGGAGCGGCACGCCGGTCGCCCGCCATGGTCACCTCCGGCTCGCGGCGGGTCCGGACGGCCAACCACGCGCCGGCCGCGAGGGTGACCGTCGACATCACGGCGACCAGGATGCGGTAGTCGACCACGAGCGACAGCGCGGCGCCGGCCGCGATCGAGATGGTCTGCGGCACGCTCACCATCGCGTCCGCCGCCGAGAACGCCCGGCCCTGGAGCGAGGCCGGGCTCCGCCGCTGGACGGCCGTCACGAAGGCCACGACGAGCCACGCGATGCCGAAGCCGGCCACCGCGACGCCGCCGGCCACGACCGGCAGCGTCGACGACGCGAGGCCGGCATCCCCGACGGCGAACAGCGCGATCCCGGTCGCGACCACCCGCGAGTCGCCCATCCGGCGGATGACGCGGGCCGCCGTGAGCCCGCCGGCGACGGCGCCGACGCCCTGGGCGAACCCGAGCACGCCGACGAAGGACGGGGGCCGGTGCAGGCCCCGATCGACCGCGGCGAAGATCACGGTCTCCGCGAAGCCCACCACCAGCAGGGCGGTGGCGGTCGTGAGCACGATCCGTCGCAGGGGGATCGTGGCGAGGATGTGCCGGACCCCCGCAGCGGCCTCCCGGAGGACGCGGTGCTTCGCCCGGGCGGGCCTCGGCTCCCGAACCGGCAGGAACGCCAGGCAGATGGCCGAGATCGCGAAGGTCGCCGCGTCCACGATCGCGACGGCGCCCCCGCCGAATGCCGCGAAGAGCGCCGCCCCCGCGATCGGGGCGACGATCCGGAGCCCCTCCCGCACGGTCTGGAACACGCCGTTCGCGTCGGCGAGGAGCTCCTGCGGCACCATGGTGGTGAGGAGCGCCGACTGCGCCGACTCGAACACCATCCCTCCCGCGCCGTACATCGCGGCCACGGCGTACAGCAGCCACAGCTGCGCCGGCCCCTGGACGAACAGCAGGGCCAGCACGCCGGCGCCCACCACCAGGTCGACGGCGATCATCACGGGACGCCGACGGCGGCGGTCGACCACCAAACCGCCGATTGGCGCGAACAGCGCCGGCGCCACCATGACGAAGATCACCATCGCCGCCGCGGCGCTGCTCCCGGTGAGGGTCTTCGCCCAGATCGCCAGCACCAGCAGCAGCGCCCGGTCGCCGAACATCGACAGCGTCTGCCCGGCGAGGAGCAGTCCGAGGCCGGGAACCCGGAGCACCCGCCGCATCAGTTCCCCGCGGGGGTCGGCGGCAGCGGGAACGTGTAGGCGAGCGCGCCGACCGGCCGGCTCCCCTCCGGGCGCTTCGCCGGGTCCGCCGTCCGGTCGAGGTACCGGGACAGCAACCGGGTGATCTCCCGGCCGACGCTCCGGAACTCGTCCTCGGTGAGATACAGGATCCAGTTGCTGACCAGGGCGGCGTCCCGCCAGGCCGGGTCGTGCGAGCCCTGTGTCTCGAACCACGCCCACAGTCGCTCGAGGTTCCGCCGAACGAAGAACGACCGCAGATGGGTCGCGGCGGCCTCGGACCCGTCGACGTCGAACTCGTGCGAGGTGGACACCGGTCGCCACGGGCGTTCCCGACCCTTGCCCTCGCCCGTCTCCTCCGCGAATCCGTACTTCGCGAGCTGCCGGAGGTGGAACGAGCAGTTGGCGGGGCTCTCCCCGGTGAGCTCAGACGCCCGGGTTGCCGTCAACGAGCCCTCCCGCATCAGCAGCTCGAGCAGGGATGCCCGGATCGGATGGGCCAACGCGCGCATGGCCAGAGGGTCGGTCAGGCGCCGGAGAGGAACGCTCCCCGGGATCTCCTCATCGAAAGACATGTTTCGAAAGATACCTTTCAATAGCGGATGACGCAACCCTGCAGGTCGCGGGCCCAAGCCCGCGACACCTAGACTCGCGGCGAACATGCCGTCCCTCGTCTGTCCGAGCTGCGGGAAGGAGAACCCGGAGGGGTTCGTGTTCTGCGGGTTCTGCGGCGCGGCACTGGAGGCGGCTGCCGCGCCCGGCCGCGAGGTCCGCAAGACCGTGACCGTGGTGTTCTCCGACGTCACGGGCTCCACGGCCATGGGGGAGCGGCTCGACCCGGAGTCCCTCCGCCGGGTCATGTCGCGGTACTTCGACGAGATGCGCTCGGTGATCGAGCGCCATGGCGGCACCGTCGAGAAGTTCATCGGCGATGCGGTGATGGCGGTGTTCGGCATCCCGATCCTGCACGAGGACGACGCGCTGCGTGCTGTTCGCGCCGCCTGGGAGATGCGCGCGGCGCTGGCCGGGCTCAACGACGACCTCGAACGCGACCGCGGTGTGACGATCGCCACCCGCACCGGCGTGAACACCGGCGAGGTCGTCGCCGGCGATCCCTCCGCGGGCCAGACGCTCGTGACCGGCGACATGGTGAACACGGCCGCCCGGCTGGAGCAGGCCGCGGCGCCGGGCGAGATCCTCCTCGGGGACATGACCCTCCGGTTGGTGCGGGACGCGGTCGTGGTGGACGAGCCCGAAGCTCTCGAACTCAAGGGAAAGTCCGAGCCGGTGCTGGCGCACCGGCTCGTGGAGATCAGCCTCGAGGCGGCGGGCCACGCCCGCCACCTCGACTCCCCCATGATCGGCCGGGACCGCGAGCTCGCGCTGATCACGGAATCGTTCGACCGGGCGGTCTCCGAACGCGAGTGCCACTTGTTCACGCTCCTCGGTCCGGCGGGCGTCGGGAAGTCCCGGCTGGTCGAGGAGTTCCTCAACCGTGTCGCCTCCGACGCGGTGGTCCTCCGAGGCCGCTGTCTCCCCTACGGCGAGGGCATCACCTTCTACCCGGTGGCCGACGTCGTCCGGCAGGCTGTGGGCGAGGGCGACGTCGGTGAGGGCGTCCGCACGCTGATCGAGGAGGACGAACGGGCTCCCATGGTGGTGCTCCGTCTGGCCGCGCTCCTCGGCGAGGCGGGGGCGCCCGTCGCCACGGAGGAGACCTTCTGGGCCGTCCGGACGCTCTTCGAGGGGATCGCCCACCGGAACCCGCTGGTGGTCGTGTTCGACGACATCCACTGGGGTGAGCCGACGTTCCTCGACCTCGTCGACCACGTGGCCGAGTGGTCGCGCGACGCCCCGATCCTCGTCCTGTGCGTCGCCCGGCCGGAGCTCCTCGACCTCCGGCCGACGTGGGGCGGCGGCAAGCTGAATGCCGCGTCCATCCTGCTCGAGCCGCTCTCGGAGGACCAGGCCGGGGCGCTCATCGGGAACCTGCTCGGAGCCGCGGGGCTCGACCCTGCGGCCCGCGCGCGCATCACGCAGGCGGCCGAGGGCAACCCGCTGTTCGTCGAGGAGATGCTCGGCATGTTGATCGACGAGGGGCTCCTGGTCGACGCGGAGGGCGGCTGGGTGGCCGCCTCCGACCTGTCGACCCTCGCCGTGCCGCCGACGATCCAGGCGCTCCTCGCGGCCCGCCTCGACCGCCTGAACGGGACCCAGCGCTCGGTCATCGAGCGTGCCTCGGTGGTCGGCAAGGAGTTCTGGCGCGGGGCGGTCGTCGAGCTGTCCCCGGAACCCGAGCGTTCCGAGGTCCCGTCGAGCCTGATGACGCTCGTTCGAAAGGAGCTCATCCGGCCGGGCCGCTCGACGCTCGCCGGCGACGACGCGTTCCGGTTCCGCCACCTGCTGATCCGGGACGCGGCCTACGACTCGATGTCGAAGGAGCACCGGGCCGAGCTCCACGAGCGGTTCGCCGACTGGCTGGAGCGGGTCGCCGGTGACCGCCTGCGGGAGTTCGAGGAGATCCTCGGCTATCACCTCGAGCGGGCCGTCCGCTACCGCGAGGAGCTCGGCCCGGGCGACGACCGGCGTGCCGCGCTGGCCGTCCGGGCGGCCGCTCGGCTCGCGTCCGCGGGGGATCGGGCCCGGGCCCGCCGCGACATGCCCGCCACGGCGAACCTCCTCGAACGGGCCGTGCGGCTGATGGAGCCCGGGACGCCGGAGCGGGTCCGGCTCCTTCCGCAGGTGCTCGAGGCGCGGCAGGAGATGGGCGACCTCGCCGGCGCCACGAAGCAGATGCCCGAGGCCATCGAGGAGGCCGGCGCGGCCGGCGACCGGGGGGTCGAGCTCCGCCTGCGGATCCTGGACATGTTCCTCCGGAGCTCGACGGATCCCTCGGTCACCCAGCGCGAGGTCGCCGAGGTCACCCGGCGGGCCCGGGACGAGCTCGAGGCCCTCGGCGACGAGGAGGGCGTCGCGTTCGCCTCGATCCGGCTCGGTACGATCAGCTTCTGGCTGGGCCGGGCTGCCGCGTCGTACGACGTGGTGCAGCCCGCCATCGAGTACGCGCGCCGGGTGGGGAACCGCCTGCTCGAGCTCGACGCGATGACGACGACGTTCGGCTCGGCGATGTGGGGCCCGATGGCCGTCGAGGACGCGCTCCGGTTCAGCGACGAGATCGCGGAGCTCGTTCCGGAGCGGCCCTCGTTCGAGGTGTTCGCCACGTCGCTCCGCGGGTACTGCGCGACCCTCCTGGGGCGATTCGAGGAGGGCAAGGCGCTGCTCGACCAGGCCATCGGCATCGCGCGGGAGCTCGGCCTCGGCCCCATCGGGGCCACGCTGGCCGGCCAGGTCGGGGCGGTCCTGTACGTCACCACTGGCGACCTCGCGGGAGCCGAGGCGATGGCCCGGGACGGCGTGGCGCAGCTCGAGCGGATCGGCGAGACGGGCCTCCTTTCCACGTGCGCCGGCTACCTCGCGACCGTGCTCGCCCAGTCGGGGTCGGACGCGGAGGCGGAGGAGCTCGCCGAGCGCTGCCGGGCGAATGCCGCGGCCGACGACTTCGTGAGCCAGGAGCTGTGGCGCCGGGCGATCGCGGTGGTCCGGTCCCGGCAGGGGGCGCACGCGGAGGCCGCCCGGCTCGGCGCGGAGGCCGTGGCCGTCGTCTCCGCCAGCGATTACACGATGCAGCACGGCGATTCCCGGATGGCGTACGCCGGGGTTCTCGATGCCACGGGACGCCCGGTCGAAGCCGCCGGCGAGCTGCAGGCGGCCGCGGCGTTGTTCGCGGACAAGGGTGCGCTCGAGCCGCTTCGGCGGGCCCAGGCGGAGCTCGCCCGGCTGGAGGCAGGCGGCGACTGACCGGCGGTCAGCGGGGTACAGTCCTTCCCGAAATGCTGCACCCCCTCTTCACCCCCGAGCACGAGGAGCTGCGGTCGTTCGTGCGGCAGTTCGTCGAGACCGAGCTCGCCCCGAACGCGAACGAATGGGAGCGCGAGGGGCACTTCCCGGACTGGGTGTTCAAGCGGATGGGAGACCTCGGACTGCTCGGCCTGCGGTACCCGCCGGAGTACGGCGGCCAGGGCGGCGACTGGGGGCACGCGATCGTGGTCGCCGAGGAGCTCGCCCGGATCGGCTCCGGCGGGGTCGGGATGGCCATGGCCGTGCAGAGCGAGATGGCCACGCCCCCGATCCACCGCTACGGCACCGAGGAGCAGAAGGAGCGCTACCTCGTCCCCGCCATCAAGGGCGAGAAGATCGTCTGCCTCGGCATCACCGAGCCGAACGCCGGCAGCGACGTGGCGAACATCGAGACGACCGCGGTCCGCGACGCCGGCGGCGACGGCTGGGTGATCAACGGCCGGAAGATCTTCATCACGAACGGCGTCCGGGCCGAGTACTGCCTGCTCGTCACGCGGACCGACAAGGCCCAGGGCTACGACGGGTTCTCGCTGTTCCTGGTCGACGCGGACACGCCGGGCTACTCCGTCAGCAGGAAGCTCGACAAGCTCGGGATGCGGTCGTCCGATACGGCCGAGCTCGCGCTCGACGACGTGCACGTGCCCGACGACTCCCTGCTCGGAACCGAGGGCAAGGGCTTCTACCAGATCATGTGGGAGCTCCAGGGCGAACGCCTGATCGGCGTCGCGGGGAGCGTGGCCGGCGCGCAGCTCGCCATGGAGCGAACCCTGCAGTACGCGAAGGACCGGCAGGCGTTCGGGCGCTCGATCGGGTCGTTCCAGGTGATCCGGCACCGGTTCGCCGAGATGGCCACCTCGCTGGAGGCCGCGCGACAGCTGACGTACGACACCGCGCTCGCGTGGGAGCGGGGCGAGTACCCGGTCAAACAGATCTCGATGGCGAAGCTGTACGGCGGCATCGTCGTGAACCGCGTGATGAACGAGTGCCTCCAGATCCACGGCGGCGCTGGGTACTCGAGCGAGATGTGGATCGAACGCGCCTGGCGTGACTCCCGCCTCCTGCGCATCGGCGGCGGCACCGACGAGATCATGCGCGAGGTCATCTCGAAGACGATGGCGCCCGGCGGGTCGCCGTTCGCGCCGTGAGCTCGGTGTCGCTCGGCGAGTCGGCCGACCGGTCGCGGTTCGGGCGGATCCCGCGGTTCGGGCTGTTCACGGAAGACCACGACGCGCTGCGGGCGACCGTCCGCGACTGGGTCGCTCACGAGCTCCGGCCGCACGCAGACGAGT
>DATLUW010000704.1:0-3720 GCA_035577825.1 Actinomycetota bacterium
CCCACTGGATCTGGAACTGCACCGCGGAGGGCGACTGGTCCGCACCGAAGTCCACATAGTTCAGCAGGGGACGGGTGGCGTCCGTGCCGGGCGTGGTATCCATGTTGATCGCGTAGCGGCAGGTGAAGGTCGCCGGGTTCCATGACGGGTCGGTGGCCGAGTCGAGGCCGTAGACGAGGGACGTGCCGGTCAGAGCCGTGAGCGCCGAGATGGTGATGCCGCCCGCCGTGTATCCCCCAGCCGTGGTGAGCTCATTGGTGAGGTCGGAGCGGTAGCGGTGGGTGTCCTGGTTGACGGAATAGGTGACGGTGTGAAGTTGACACTTGACCGTATCCGTCGTCCACAGAGCCTCCTTGTTGAACGTGGATGTGAACGCCGGCTTGTACCACTTGTTAGTTACGGCCATGAGGTCATCCCTTCGGGAACGTCGTTCTCGCGGCGGTGTTGTAGAGCTCGGGCCACGCCTCGGCCGCCGTCCGCATGAACGGCGTCCCCTGAAAGCCGGGGTGCTCGATGGGGCCGGAGGCGAAGTCACCGGAGGCGAAGTGGGTCACTCCGCTCTTCTCGATGGTGTGCGCCTTCGCCCCGCCCTCGGCCAGAGCCGCGTCCGGGGAACCGACCCTGATCCCGTCGGGGGACGGGGAGACGGACTCCGCGACATGCCGCCACGGCGCCTTCGCCCGTGCCGCGCCGGCGGCCTCGGCGACCGAGATCTTGTACGCCTCCACCGCGGCCACGCGGAGGATCGCGTCGTCCCAGAAGAACGTGACGGAGGCCGGCATCAGAACGGCTCCTGGGGGTGGTAGTAGGTGCTCACGATGTCCGCGACCTCGGGCGGGGTGTCCGCGACGTTGTAGAGCGCCTGGGCGGTCTGCATGATGTTGGAGCGGACGAGGATGTCGGAGCGGAACTTGATGTGGTCCCACACGAGCAGGGCGCACGCCCGCTTGATCTCCGCCGGCGTCACCGTCCAGCCGAACGTCCCCGCGACCGTCACCGAGTTCGCGCCGTAGGGCCACACGCCGAGCGGGGACCACCACGGCATCCCGATGAGGTAACGGCCGGGGACGATCGAGAGCATGTCGAACTGGTTCCGCCCCGGAGCCCAGTCGCTCCCGGCGGAGTTCAGCGACGAGACGAGGCGCCAGATGCCGGCCGTCTGCGTGCTCGTCGCGCCGTAGCGGTCGATGGTCTGTACCTGGGAGACGGCCGTGCAGCGCTTCGGGAGGCTGAGGGACGGACGCCCGTAGCCGTTCAGCGTGAGCGTGAGCGTCTGCGACTCGAAGTGGTCGTTCGTCATCCTGTCCAGCTGGGCGGACTTGCGGGCAATGGTCGCCGTGAGACGGGTGTCGTCGGCCTCGCTCACATCCAGGGGGATGTCCTCGCAGTACTCCGCGAGGGTGGTGGTCCTGAAGTCGGCGGGAGTGATGTAGGTCACTTCTCCACCTCGTCTTCGGCGGCAGCCGCATCACGGCGGGCGAGTTCTGCTTGGGCCTGTTGAAGCGAGAACGCCATCCGGCCCAGGAACTCGAACAACTCCTTCTCCGCTTCCTGTTGTGTCGTCATGCGCTCGTCGAGTCCGTGATGAGTCCCAGCGTGGCGAGTTTGGTCAGCAGGTCAGCCAGAGCTGCGTTTGCCGACCGTGATCCGGTGATGCTCGGCTTCGCGGAAGCCGCAGAGCCGAAGAAGCCGAGCGTCGAGGTCGTCCCCCGCATCGAACCACCGGCGAAGATGACGACGTTCGACGTGTTGACGAACAGCATGTCGACGTCGGCGCCATCCGCCGCGTTGCGTCCCTTGATCGAGGAGTTGTTCGGCAAACGAACAGCGGCCGCGGAGTAGGTCCCGCTCTTGAGGTCGACGCCGTAGGTTGTGGAACCCGCCGCCATGACGGAGATGGCCGGCGCAGCCGTCCCGGTGAAGGGCGAGCCCACGGTGATGCCCGCCGTCTCATAGTCGCGGACTGAGATGCCGGTCCCGAGCCGAGAGGTCGTGACTCCCCACGCCCCAGCCGAACCGCCGACCTGGAGGCCCGTGGTGAAGCCCTGCCGCGAATCGAGCGTCCCGCCTGGCGTCCCGGATGAACCGGCGATGATCATGCCCGTGTCGAGCGGGTAGGTGTCCTTGGTGCTCTGCGGAGTCCCGGAACCCTGCCCCGGCCGCGTGAGCGCCTGGTACAGCGCCGAGGTGCCACCGGAGGGCGAGCCGTTGTAGTAGTTGTTCCCGAACACGACCCAGCCGAGCATCAGGTTCGGCTGGACGGTGATCGGGCCGTGCATCCGCATATCGGCCAGCCAGATACGACCAGGAGTGCTCTGCGGGAACGGGTCGCCCGCGAGCTTCACCTGACCTGCGAGGCAGGCGTACTCGCTCTGGTTGTCCGAGTTCCCGTTGACGAGGATGTCCGCCGTCATGGCATGGGCCGTCCCCGTCCCCCCGTTCACCGCATCCCCGTAGGTCACGTTGGAGTCGACGCCGAGGATGGCGATGCCCGTGGAGAGGTCGGTGGCCGTAATCGTGGTCTGGAACTGCCAGGGCCGGTACGGCGCGACGAGGCCCGAGCCGGTCCCGATGGTCTTCACCTCGAGGCTGGAACCATTCGCCGCGGTGAGGTCCTTTACCGTACCGAGACCGGCGGCCGTCTTCGCCGCCGACAGAACCGAGTTGTAATCGGTGCCCGAGTAGTCAATCAGGCTCGTAGTGCCATTCCGGGCGTAGTAATTGCTCCCGAGTCCGAAGACCGTGTACGTCCACGGGAACGGGCCATCGGTGTATTCGGTCCCGGGCAGACCTGCCCCCACCGCCGAGTTGAGGACGCCCGACTGGAATGGCATCTACACCGCCGCCAGTGCTTCCTGCTCGTGCGGCATGGCCGAGGTGTAGTACAGCTGCTTCTGGGCCTTCCGCTCCGGATCACGCTCGCTCTGACGGTGACGGATGAGGACGTCGTGCAGCGGGAGGGCGGGGACCTCGTTGTGAACCTTGCGGTCCCCGACGAGGACGATCTTCTCTGAGCCCTTGCGGGCCGTGACGACGTAGTGGGCCTGCTCCACGGTGAGCTCGGGGAGAGCACGGAACAGCCGGCGGATGGGCGCCCGTCCCTGGTTCTCGTCGGTGATCATCACCTCGCCCACGTCCTCGGTGGCGTCGGAGAGGACGGTGCGCGTCCCGCCCCACACGTCCGCGAGCACCTCGTCGGCGTCGAGGGACAGGATCCAGTCGTCCGGTTCCGCGAGGTTCGCGGCCGCCCGGAGCATCGCGGCCCGCTTCTCGACCTCGCCGCCCCACCACTTCTCACGGGGCGAGTGGATCGTCCAGCCCATCCCGAGGCCGTCCGCCGTCCTCGCGATCGTCTCGGCCTCGTCGGGGCGCGAGCGGGCCTGGTCGGTCGGGAACCTCGCATACGCGCCGTCGAAGGCGACGACGTGATCGCACAGGCGCCCCATCGAGGACACGCAGGCCGCCAGCCATGAGGGCTTCTCCGAGTACCAGGAGAGGACGCCGATCACTCTCACGGCGTCATCACCGTCGTCCAGGGCTCGAGGGTGTCGAAGGTGCACCCGCCCGCCACCGCATCGGCGAGGCCGGGGTAGACGGCGGCGTTCTCTGGCTCGGTGTCGTGAACCACCACGACCGCCCGCCCCTTGTGCCGGTTGACCATCTCCGCACGGGCCTCGGGTGGCCGGTGGTCGACGAGCACCACGGCCCACGGTTCCTCTG
>DATLUW010000705.1:0-11457 GCA_035577825.1 Actinomycetota bacterium
TGCGCTCCGGGAGGAGCTCGGATACGCGCCGGACGAACGGGTGTGCGTGGTGACGGTGGGGGGCTCCGGCGTGGGCTCGGCGCTGCTCCGCCGGGTGGTGGCGGCCTACCCCGAGGCGAAGCGGTCCGTGCCGGAGCTGCGCATGGTGGTCGTGGCCGGGCCCCGCATCGACCCCGCGTCGATCCCCGGGGCGGACGGGTTGGAGGTCCGGGCCTACGTCCCCGAGCTGTACCGCCACCTGGCGGCCTGTGACCTCGCGGTCGTGCAGGGCGGGCTGACCACGACCATGGAGCTCACGGCCAACCGCCGGCCGTTCCTGTTCTTCCCGCTGCGGCACCACTTCGAGCAGAACTTCCACGTGACCCATCGGCTGGCCCGGTACGGCGCCGGCCGGCGTATGGACTACGCGGACTCCCCGCCGGACGCCATCGCCGCCGCGATCGCGGAGGAGCTGGGCCGGGAGGTGGACACCCTGCCGGTGGACTCCACGGCAGCGGCCGCCCGGGCAGCGGAGCTCCTCGCCGGGCTGATCTGAAGCGGTTCAGCCGGCTGCCGGCTCGGCCGGCCGGATGACCGCTTCGGCGCGCGCCAGAAACGTCGACCGGTCCCCCCCGTCGAGCGTCCGTGCGACCGCGGCGGCGGCCGCCTCGGCGTCCGACCGGTCGGCGAGCGCCGCCTCGTCCCGCCCTGCCGCGGCGTTCGCGTCGGACCGGACCGCGAGGGCCTCCCAGGTCAGCCGGCCGAGGCCGGTTCGCGCCGCCAGCCCGGCCGACGACGTGGCCAGGTCGATCGCTGTCGACCGGTCGCCCTCGAGCAGGCGGCACCGCGCGAGCACCAGCGCGGCCTCCGCGTGCGGTTCGACCCATCCGAGCGCCTCGGCCGCCTGCAGGACCGGGCCGGCCAGCCGGGCCGCGCGTTCGGCCGACCCCAGCGCCAATGCCGCCCGCGCGGCGGCCAGCGTGGCGTGCGCGCCGTGCAGGAAGTTCGACCCCGGCGGGTTGGACGCGTACGTGAGGATTCGCTCGGCGGCCTGCAGATGCTCCTCCGCTCCCGCGACGTCGCCGGCCTGCGCCCGCGCGAGCGCCAGGTGGGCGGAGCACCGCACGAGGTACGTCTCGGCGCCGTCCCGCTCCGCGAACCGCAACCCGGCCTCGAGGGTACGGGAAGCCCGCTCGGGGTCGCCCGCCTCGAGCAGGGTCGCGCCGAGCATCACCGCGGCGAACGAGCTCCACCAGGGGTGGTCGGCCTCCTCGGCCTGCACCAGCGCCTGCCGCCCGACCGCGAGGGCCTGTTCGTACCGACCGCGGGAGCGATGGACCCAGCCCATGTGCGCCAGGAACATCGACGCGTGCGGGTGGTACCCCACGCGCCGGTTCAGTTCGAGCGCGGCCCGCATGCGTTCGATCGCCCTCGACCACCGCCCGCGCGCCATCGGAACGAACGCCGACTCGAACACGGCCCACTGCACCAGCATCAGGCGCCCGGCCCGGCGGGCCAGGCGTTCGATCTCGAGCGTCAGGCCCTCGAGCTCTTCGATGTCGCCGTCGTACGCCACCGCGGTCTTGCGCCCGTCGAGCGCGACCATCAGCGAGACGTCGTCGCCCAGCTCCCGGGCGAGGCCGACCGCCCGCCCGGCCTGGTCGCGGGCCTCCGGGAACCGCAGTCGGTTCACCGCCAGGACGGCCAGACGCGACCGGATGTCGACCTCCGCGGCCGCGTCAGCGATCTCGACGGCGATGCGGAGCGCGGACTCCAGGTAGGGGACGCACTCCGCCGCCGGCCGGCCGAGCGCGATCAACGGGTCGCCGCCGAGCTCGCGCAGGGCGCGCATCTCGAGGCGCCGGTCGCCGATCTCGCGGGCGGCCGCCAGTGCGGCGACCTGATCGCGGTAGGCGCCGTCGAACTCGGCGAGCGCCTCGCCGACGCGTCCTCGCTCAAGCCGCGCGGTCGCCTCCGCGGCACGGTCGCCGGCCGCCAGCGCCGCGTCGACCGCGCCGTCGAACATCCGCGCGGCGTCCCGGTTGGCGTACCTCGATGCCGCCCGGACCCCGGCCCGGACCCACGCGTCGACCGCGGTGGCCCACTCGCCGGCCGCGGTGGCGTGCCGGGCCACGGCCTCGGGGTTCGCCTCGGAGAGGGCGGCCGCCTTGCGGTGCCGGGCCTTCCGGACGGGCTCGGGCGTCCCGCGGTACAGGATCTCTCGCACCAGATCGTTGGCGAACGAGTACTGGTCGCCTGCCACGATCACCAAGCGGCCGTGCCGGGCCACCTCGACGCGCCGGACGGCCTCCTCGAGCGGGACGTCGAGCATGCTCGCGGTCGTGGCCGGATCGAACGTCGACCCCAGCACGGCCGCCACGCCCAGGAGGTCGTCCACGTCCGGGCCGAGGCGCTGGACGCGGGTCCGGACGGCGTCGGCGAGCGTGGGCGGCACGTCCTCGGAGCCCTCGTCCCCCTCCGCCAGCGCCCGGAGGCTCTCGACCACGGACAGCGTGTGGCCGCCGGTGGTCGCGAACACCCGGTCGGACCGTTCGGCCGCGCCCATCCGGCGGGCGAGCTGGTCGACGGCGCCGCGGGGGAGCGGCCCGACGTCGATCCGCCGCGCGACGCCGCCGAGCTGCCCGAGGACGTCGTCGCCCTCCTCCACCCGGACGGTCGCGACGACGGCCAGCCGGGCTCGCGACGTCCGGCGCCCGAGGAAGTGCAGCAGCTCGAGCGTCGACGACCCGGCGTTCTGGAGGTCGTCGAGGTACAGCAGGACCGGGGCCCGTTCGCCGAGCGCGACCAGGAACGCCCGCACCGCCTCGAACGACCGCCGCCGCTCGAGCTCGGCGTCGGCCGGCTGGTAGCCGTGCGGCCGCAGGATCGCGCCGATCTCGGGCACCACGACCGCCAGCGCGCCGGCCTCGGCGCCGGCGGCCCGCCGCAGCGCGTCCGGCGGCAGCGCCATGGCGACCGACCGCAGCGCGTCCGCGACCGGCTGCAGGAACAGCGACCGTTCGGCCTCGTAGCACCGCGCGGCGGCCACGAGCCCCCCCGTTCCCGTCGCCAGCGCCACCACCTCGTCCGCCAGCCGCGACTTGCCGATCCCGGCCTCGCCCGTCACCAGCACGAACGACGACCGGCGTTCGGCGGCATCCGTCCAGGCGCCGGCCAGGTCGGCGACCTCGCGGTCCCGGCCGACGAAGCCCGGGTCCCCGCTCACCGGCGCCTCCTCAGCAGTTCCTGCCGGCGCCGGCGCCGACTGCGGCGAGGCATGCTCGTCGCCGCGAAGCACGGCCAGGTGGAGGTCGGCGGTCTCGGCCGATGGGTCGACCCCGAGCTCATCCCCGAGGGCCGTCCGGAGGCGTTCGAACTCGGCCAGCGCGGCCGCGTCGTTCCCGGCCGCGTGGTGGGCCTGCATCAGCGCACGCGCAGCCTCCTCGTCCAGCGGATCGGCGCGCACGCCGGCCTCGGCGGCGGCACGCGCGGCCTCCGGGTCGCCGGCGGCCGGCGCGGCGCGCCACGCCGTCCGCCGGGCATCGTGCCGGATGTGCTCGGCCTCCGCCCGGACGTCGTCCGCCCACCCGGCGTCGGGCTCGCCGTCCAGGACGCCGCCGGCCAGCAGGTCGATCGCCCGGTTCGCGGCCGCGAGCGCCAGCGCCGGCTCGTCCGTCGCCAGCCGGGCCCGCGCCTCGGCCGCGAGTCGCCCGGCCACCTCGACGTCGACGTCCACAGAGCCGGCGCCCAGCCGGTACCCGTCCCGGCCGCCGGCCACGGCATCGGCTCCCAGGACCGACCGCAGCCGGCTGACCAGGGTGGCGACGTTCCGTTCGAACTGCCCCGGGGGCCCGTCGGGCCACAGCGCCTCGGCGATCTCGTCGACCGGCACGGCGCGGGCCCGGTTCGCGGCGAGGAGCATCAGCAGGACCCGGCCCTTGCGGCTCCCGAGCTCGCGCCCGCCGAGGGAGCGGCCGCCGCTCGTCACCACGAAGGGGCCTGCGAGGTGGATCAGTGTGGGTTCGTTCGGCGACGCTCGATCAACCACGCTGCCTCCCGGCGCGGCGCGTGCCCATCGCCCCCCTTCCGCGCTCTTCGTCGTGCGGGCCGTGCCGAGGCTACGCCGAAGGTCCGGACTCCGTGCGACCCGTTGCCGCGGGCGCGCCGTCGCTAGGGGAGTGGGCGTTCCTGGCCGGTCCGGCCGATGCCCCACAGCAGGCCGGCGGTCAGCACGCCGTTCACGACGGCGATCAGCCACCATAGGATCGAGGACGAGCCCGGCGCGAGCCCGAAGATCGCGTTCAGGGCGGCGACGACGGCGACCAGGCCCTCCACCAGCACGAACGCCCACGACCACCACCAGACGTCGGCCGCGCGTTGCGCCACGAGCACCTGCAGCATGGCGAGCGCGAACGCCTGGATCCCGCCGATCCGCACCCACGCGTACTCGGTGTACGGCGCCTGGGCGAACACCGACTTCGTGACGACCTTCGGCACGGTCGCGAGCGCGAGGCCGACCAGCGCGTTGAGCGCCGCGCTGAGGTAGAGGAACCGCCGCAGGATGTTCATCCGGCGCGGATTCTAGGGGCTGGGTCGACGTGTTCGAAGACGTGCCGCCACGGAGTCGCTGTTCCGTGACAGCACGGATACCCGGCCGGGTTTCGGCTGCGAGGATTCGTCGGGTCAGTCGGGCGAGTCGAAAGCGAGGCCACCGATGCCCAATCGACGTTTCCCGGTCGTGCTCATGGCAGCGGTCGGGCTGCTGGTCGCCTGCTCGGGCTCGTCGCCGCAGTCGACCCCGTCCCCCGCGACCACTGCCGTCTCGTCGTCCGCACCGCCTCCGACCACCGCCGCCTCGTCGTCCGCCCCGGCGACAACGGCCGCGACGCCCGCACGGCCGTTCGTCTCCGCGAGCTACCACTACGCGGTCGCGTCGACCGACTGGACGGGAACGGACGCGAGCAGAGTGTGGGACGGCTCCGGGTCACCCGGCAACGCCGATCCCCGCGTCGACGTCCTGGACGGTCCGCACGGCGTGGAGGCCTACGCCTTCGGGGAACCGACCTCCAAGACGCTCGAGCAGTTCGTCGCGCACGCTCGCGCCGTGGACGCGAAGGTGCACCCCTGCAGCAGCCAGATGCCCTCGACCACGACGACGACCATCGGCGGCGCGCCGGCCGTGATCCATTCGGGATACTGCCCGCCTCCGGGGGGCCCGTTCGTGATCGGCGCGTATGTCGTGCATGCCGGTCGGGCCTACGTCTTCCTGACCGTGTCGATCCCGCCGGGCAGCGGCCCCTTCACCCGCCACTGGTTCCTGGGACTGCTGCGCGAGGTCCGGTTCACGGACTGACGGGAGTCACTAGCGCGGAGGCGGCAGCCTCGGTACATTCTCGCTCTGCTTCGCGCCCCCCGGCGAAGGGAGAGCCGTCATGCGTAGCCGCCCCGCCCTGCGAGCGTCCGTCCTCGCGACCACCCTCGTCACGCTCATGGTCATGCTGGGGGCCGGCCCCGTGCAGGCTTCCGCCGGCGTCCGCCACGCGAACGCGTCGGTCCGCCGCGCCGCGCGCGGCGGCCCGGGCGTCTGGACCAAGGTCGCCAAGGTCGACAACGGCTTCGACTACCCAGGCCTGCTCCGCACTGGCGACGGCAAGCTCCACGTGCTGTGGCGCAAGCAACTCCCGAACGGCCACTTCGCGTATGGCTACACGACCATTGCCCTGAACGGGGTCATTGGCGCGACGGGAACAGCGCTCAGCGATTGGGTGACGCTCGACGAGGACCCTGTCCTCATCGCGAACGGGAACGGGATCCGCGCACTGTTCAAAGGCGGTATCGACACCGGGGGCGGATTCTTCTCCAGGGGTTCCATCTACACGCTGACGAGCACGATTGCCGGCACGACGTGGCAGCTTCCGCAACAGACGGTGATGCAGCAGAGGGACGGCCTCGGCGACCTGGGGGGAACGGCCGAAGCCGACCACACGCCGGTTGCGGTGTCCCCGTTCAACAACACGCTGTACTACCACGAGGGGCTCGACAGCTCTTCGCCCGCGGCGGCGCCGGACGGGACCGCATCGCTCTCCTCCGGGGACTACGAGCATCCGTCCGCCGTGACGGCGAGCGATGATTCGGTCTGGGTCGCGTACTTCCGCATCTTCTCGAGTCCGCCCGGACTGAACGGTTACTACGTCCAGCAGGTGCTGCCGAACAAGGATCAGCCGATCAAGGCTCCGGACTCGACGCCCAAGTCGGGCGGCAACAACGACCCCAATCAGGCGGTGGCGATGGTCGCGCGAGGGCGGGGCGGCGTATACCTGGCTTACTGTGTCCCCGGTCCAAACGGCGGATTCACGGTGCCGTGCGCGCACGTCGACCTGTGGAAGGTCGGTTCCCCAACCCCCATGGTGGTCCCCGGGACGGGGAGCGGCACGATCACCCATGTGGCCCTGGCCGCCGGCTTGGCCGGGCGGATCTCCGTCGTCACGGAGGACGCGGCGAAACAGACCATCAACGCGGTTCGCACCAACATGACGGCAACGAAGTTCGGACCGGTCCGTACGATCAAGCTCCCTCCGGGCCAGGTCCTGTTCAACAGGCTGGAGGCGGAGGGGACGTTCGGCCGCCTCGACATCGTCGTCGATCTCCAGGCCTCGGCGAGCCCCAACCCGATCTTCCTGTGGCACACGCAGATCCTCTCCGGCCTCACGTTGACCGCCTCGCCGCAGACGTTCAGCCATACAGCCGCGCACACGGTGACGTTCATCGTCAAGGACGCCGGTGATCCGGTTCCGGGCGCGAAGGTGACCTGTCTCGGCAAGAGCGCGACGACGAACGGCCAGGGCGAAGCCAAGATCACCTTCCCGAAGGGAACGAAGACCGGCCAGCATGTGGCGACCGCGAGCGACTCCGACTACAACCCGGGCAAGGTGACGATCAAGGTCACCTGACGGCGAGGCCGCGTAATGGTTCGCTGCCGTTCGCCCGGTGCTGTCCGTCGAACGACTGGGTCGCGGTTTTTGCGTGGTCCCGGTAGGTTGCGCCGTTCGAACACCGTGAGAGGCCGCTTTCCACGAGGAGGTCATTCGTCATGCCCACACGCCGCCGTCGGACGTCGTTCCTGCTCGTGTTCGGCCTGCTCACCTGCCTCCTGGCCGCCATGCCCGTGACCGCACACGCCCGGGCCTCTCGCAGCGGTCCGGGGGTGTGGACCAAGCTCGCCACGGCGAACGACGCCTCCGACACGATCGGCATGCTCCGGACGGGCGACGGCAAGCTGCACCTCGTCTGGCTGAACAAGGAGGCCTCGGCCACGTCGCACACGTTCGGGACGGCCACGCTGTCGCTCGCCGGCGCCAAGCTGTCGAGCGGGACGGCGTTCAGCCACTGGGACTCCCTCGAGGGGGACCCGCAGCTCGTGCGGGACGGCTCGGACTTCCGTCTGGTGTTCGAGGGAGCGACCGGCAGCAGCGGCTGCTTCTCCACCGGCCTCGTGTACACGGCGACCAGCACCAACGGGCTGACGTTCACGCTCGCGAACAACACGTCGATGTCGGCCGCCAGCGCTGGCATCGGCAACCTCGCGGCGACCGTCGAGTCGGACGGAACCACGCCGGTCGCCACGTTCGCAGCCGGCCGTCTCTTCCACGAGGGCACCGACAGCTGCCCGGCCGGCTCGGATGGAACGATCAACAACCATTCCGGCAGCAACGTCCCCAACAACCCGTCCATCGTGACCGACGCGAGCGACGGGTCGGTCTGGGTGGCCTGGTTCCAGACGGGGAACACCACGGTGGGGTACCACGTGGACCAGATCCTTCCCACGGAGCTCCCGCCGGTGACGGCCCCGGATTCGACCTCGACGTTCGCCGCGAACAACCAGCCGCACCAGCCGGTCGCGCTCGTGGCGCGGGCGCTCGGCGGCGTCTACATGGCCTACTGCGTGGCATCGAGCACCAAGCCGTGCGTCCACATCGCGCTGTGGAAGGTGGGTGCCCCCGCCTCTTCGGTCATGACCGTCCCGGGCTCCGCGACCGGAACCGCAGGCCACGTCGCGCTCGCGGCCGGCAAGGCCGGGCGGATCAGCGTGCTGTGGTACGACGTCGGCAAGAACCTGATCCACGCGGTCCGCACGAACACCACGGCCACGGCATTCGGCGTCGACCGGACGATCAAGCCGCCGGCGCACACGGAGGCCATCCAGGACCTCCAGGGCGAGGGGACGTTCG
Source organism: Actinomycetota bacterium (assembly GCA_035577825.1). Lineage (GTDB taxonomy): Bacteria > Actinomycetota > UBA4738 > UBA4738 > JACQTL01 > DATBHM01. The sequence continues at coordinate 8,208 of DATLUW010000705.1, forward strand.
GACGGCTCGACGTCCTGGTGAACGCCACGCTCACCACCAGCGGCCTCCCGTCGACCATCCAGCAGACGCAGATCCTGGCCGGGCTCACGCTGACGGCGAGCCCGAAGACGTTCGCCAACACCGCGGCGCACACCGTGACGTTCACCGTGAAGGACGCCGGGCAGCCGGAGTCCGGCGTCAAGGTGTCCTGCGCCGGCCTCTCGGCGACCGACACCACGAACTCCACCGGGCACGCCACGCTCACGTTCCCGAAGGGGTTCGCCACCGGCCAGCACGTCTGCACGGCGAGCGGCACCGACTACAACCCGGGCAAGGTGACGATCAAGGTCACGCACTGAGGCCCACGCCGCTCGCGTTGGGGTGCCTCTGACCAGCGGGTACACTAGGCGCGCTTCCGGAGCGCGGCCTGCTCATCGGCCACGCTCCTTTTCGTGAGGCGGCGGCGCGCCGGTCAGTGCGGAGCGCCCTTGGAAGACGAACGCCCCCCGGCGAGAAGAGGGAACGAACATGCCACAAGGACCTCGGGTCGCGGTGATCGGCCTCGACTGCGGGACCCCGCAGCTGCTGTTCCGCGACCTGGCCGACGAGATTCCGAACATCCGCAAGCTGATGGACAGCGGGCTGCACGGCGATCTCGCCTCGATCACCCCGCCCATCACCGTCCCCGCCTGGGCCTGTGCCATGAGCGGCAGGACGCCCGGCCAGCTCGGGATCTACGGGTTCCGCAACCGCAAGGACACGACATACGACGGCCTGTCGATCGCCACGTCGGACAAGGTCACCGAGCCGCAGGTGTGGGACGAGCTCGGGAAGCGCGGTTACAAGTCCCTGCTGATCGGCGTGCCGCCGGGCTTCCCGCCGAAGCCGATCGAGGGCTGGCGGGTGTCGTGCTTCCTCACACCGCCGAGCTCGACCTCCTACGCGGCTCCGTCCGAGCTGCAGACTGAGATCGAGGAGGAGCTCGGCGGCCCGGGCCAGTACATCTTCGACATTCCGAACTTCCGCGAGCAGGGCTACGAGTTCGTGCTCGACCAGCTGTTCAAGATGACCGAGCGGCGGTTCAAGGTCGCGCGGCGCCTGCTGAAGAACAAGCCGTGGGACTACTTCATGTTCGTCGAGATCGGAGTCGACCGGCTGCATCACGTGTTCTGGCAGTACTACGACTCGACGCACCGGAAGTACGAGCCGGGGAACAAGTTCGAGACGGCGTTCCAGGACTATTACCGGATGCTGGACCGGGAGGTCGGGTCGCTGCTCGAGCTGCTCCCGGACGACGTCATCACGATCCTCATGTCCGACCACGGCGCGCGGCCGATGGTCGGGGGGGTGTGCTTCAACGACTGGCTGATCCGGGAGGGCTATCTGTCGCTCTCCGAGCCGGTCACCGAGCAGACCCCGATCGCGAAGGCCCCGATCGACTGGTCCCGAACCGTCGCCTGGGGCGACGGCGGCTACTACGGGCGGCTGTTCCTCAACGTGAAGGGCCGCGAGCCGGAGGGCATCGTCGAGCCCGCGCAGTACGAGACGACCCGCAACGAGATGATCGAACGCCTGGAGGCCATGACCGGTCCGGACGGCGAGCACCTGGGCACCAAGGTCATCAAGCCTCAGGACGTGTACACCGAGGTGCGCGGCGTCGCGCCCGACCTCATCGTGTACTTCGGCGACCTGGCGTGGCGGTCCGTGGGGGCCGTCGCGGCCGGCCAGGTCGGCGGCGTGTTCACCTACGAGAACGACACCGGCCCGGACGGAGCGAACCACGACCGCACGGGCGTGTTCGTCATGAACGGGCTTCCCGGCCAGCGCACGGGCATGGTCGAGGGGTTGAACCTCGTCGACGTCGGCCCGACCATCCTGTCCCTCTACGACATCGACGCGCCGGCCGGCGCCGTCGGAAGGAGCTTCCTGTGACCCACCACCCCGACCAGAAGGGCTTCACGGTCTGGTTCACCGGCCTGTCCGGTGCCGGAAAGTCGACCCTGGCCGAGATGCTGTTCCACGAGTTCACTGCGCGCGGTATGAAGACGGAGATGCTGGACGGCGACGTCGTCCGCACGAACCTGTCGAAGGGGCTCGGGTTCTCCAAGGAGGACCGCGACACGAACATCCGCCGCATCGGGTTCGTGGCGAACCTGCTGACGCGGAACGGCGTGGCCACCATCACCTGCGCGATCTCGCCGTACGCGGAGATCCGCAGGGAGAACCGCGCGCTCATCGGGGACTTCGTCGAGGTCTACGTGTACGCCACGGTCGAGGAGATCGCCGAGCACCGCGACCCGAAGGGCCTGTACAAGAAGGCGCTGGCGGGGGAGATCACGGGCTTCACGGGCGTCGACGACCCCTACGAGGCGCCGGAGCACGCGGAGATCACGGTCAACACGCTCCAGCAGGAGCCGATCGAGTCGCTCCAGCAGATCCTCGAGCAGCTCCGCGACCTCGGCCACATCGACGACTCGACCATCATGGTCGAGGGCGACCGCCAGCACTCGGGCATGACCGACCTCCGCGTCACCGACGAGGGCAACGTCGCCGAGGGCAGGTAGTCCGGGGAGGTCTCAACCCGTCGTCGGCCCCCACGACGGATCGTCGGTCCGTCCGGGGGTGCCGTTCGGCCCACTCACTCCGGGGCTGGGGTGGAACGCTCCCATGTCGGTCACTCTGCGAAGGTCGGTCCCGTCGGGATGGACGGTGTAGATCTGCTCGCCGGATGCGGATGCGACGCCATTGAACGCCAGCCATTGGCCGTCGGGAGACCATGCGATCCGACCGTCCCCCCCCATCGCGGCTCCTGGAACACGGGAGAGGTTCGAGCCGTCGGCGTTCGCGACATACAGCCCAGAGCCGGCGACGGTGCTCCACCAGAACGCGATGCGGGACCCGTCGGCCGACCATACCGCCGAGGATCCGCCAGGAACGGGGATTCGGGTGACCGCCGAGGTCGCGACATCGACCGTCTCGAGGAGGTCGGTGTTCCCCGCCTGTCCTCCGAACGTGATCCCGGTTCCATCCGGGGTCCATGACGGACCCAACGCCTGCCCCGCCCACAACATCCGCTGGTCGGTTCCGTCGGCCTTCATCACGTACAGCCCCTGCGTCTGGCCCTTCCCGAAGTCGACGGTGAACGCGATGGTCGATCCATCGGGCGACCACGCCGGATCCTCGGCACCCCACGGGTAATCGGTGAGCTGCTGTAGATCCGAACCATCCATCTCGACCGACCAGACCTGGAGACGCTGACCGCTGATCCCGG
>DATLUW010000706.1:0-5351 GCA_035577825.1 Actinomycetota bacterium
GGCCGGGTTCTTCATGAGCAGCACCCACAGGGTTCGGCCGTCGAGGTCGAGCGATTCGGTCCGGCCGAACCGCGGCACGAACCCGTCCAGCGCCCGGGCGGCGTCCACCGTCGAGACGCCCATCGCGCCAGCGGCCGCCACGGCGGCGGCGGCGTTGTACGCGTTGTGGACGCCGCCAAGCCGGAGGTCGCAGGCGCGCCCGCCCAGCGACAGCCGGAGCCAGTCGATTCGCGGATGGTCGACGACCTCTGCCAGCACGGCCGGCGAGTTGCTCGCCCACCGGCACGAGTCGCAGGTCACCACGCCCAGGTGGGCGAACGTGCGCTCGCGGTGCCGGACGGGTCCGCCGCACGCGGGGCAGACCTCGGGCTCGCCGTCGGTCTCGTGCGCCGTGGCGTCGCGGTTCCGGACACGAACGCCGAAGCCCGTCGGGTGGAGCTCCGCGACGGCGTGCCACAACAGCGGGTCATCGGCGTTCGCCACGACGGCCGATCCGGCCGGCATCGCGCGGGCGGCGTCGGCCAGCAGCCGCGCGACGGTCTCCGGCTCGCCGAACCGGTCGAGCTGGTCACGGAAGACGTTCGTCAGGACGAGGACCCGGGGCTCGAGCGTCCGGACCAGCCCGGGCAGCGCGCCCTCGTCGACCTCGAACACCCCGACCCGCTCGTCCCCCTTCGCGGTCACGAGGGCGGTCGCGACGCCACGGAACAGGTTGGCGCCGCTGGGGTTCGTGAGGACCGATCTGCCGTTCGAGCCGAGCGCGGCGGCGATCATCGCGGCGGTGGTCGTCTTGCCGTTCGTGCCCGAGACGAGGACGATGCCGTCTCCGAGCCGCCGGCCCCGCCGCCGGACGAACTCCGGATCGAACCGCTCGATCACGACGCCGGGAGCGCTCGTCCCCGCGCCGACGCGGGTGAGGCGACTCAACGCGCGGATGCCCAGTGCGACCGTACGGATCGCACCGTCGTACGCCCGCGCGCCCGGCCCCGGCCGGGGGGGAGGCTCGACCACATCGATGACCGTACCCGCACGCGTTTGGAGGCCGGTTTGAGGACGGTGTCGTTCGTGTGACGTTCCCCCGCGGGACGGAGCCGGAGGCTTCGCGAACGCGGCGGCTTACGCCGGCCGGAGCGTCTCGAGCCCGGCCGGGAGGTACGGGTGGAGCACCCCCGGCAGCTCGACCGAGCCGTCCGCCCGTTGGTGGTTCTCGAGCACCGCGATGATCGTCCGGCCGACCGCGCAGGCGGTGCCGTTCAGGGTGTGGAGCGGCCGGTTGTCGCCCTGCTGGCTGCGAACGCGCACGCCGAGCCGCCGGGCCTGGTAGTCGGTGCAGTTCGAGCACGACGTCAGCTCGCGGTACTTCCCCTGGCCGGGGAACCACGCCTCGAGGTCGATCTTCTTCGCGGCCGACGCGCCGAGCTCGCCGGTGCAGACGTTCATCAGCCGGTACGGCAGCCCCAGCCCCTGCACGATCTCCTCCTCGATCGACACGAGGAACTCGTGCTCGTCCCAGGAGGCGTCCGGTTCGCAGAACGAGAACATCTCCACCTTGTCGAACTGGTGCACGCGGAACATCCCGCGCGTGTCCTTGCCGTACGTGCCGGCCTCGCGCCGGAAGCACGTCGAGAAACCCGCATACCGAACCGGCAGCTGGGACGTCTCGAGGATCTCGTCCTGGTGGAACGACGCGAGCGGAACCTCGGACGTCCCCACCAGGTACAGGTCGTCGTCGCGCGTGGCGTAGATCTGCGACTCGTCGGTCGGCAGGAACCCGGTCCCGTACATGGCTTCCTCACGGACGAGCACCGGCGGGATGACCGGCGTGAACCCCTTCCCCGCCAGGAAGTCGAGCGCGTAGCGAACGAGCGCGAACTCCAACCACACGCCGGGCCCCATCAGGTAGACGAACCGCGACCCGCTCGATCGCGCCGCTCGCTCCAGGTCCAGAAGGCCGAACGCCGCGCCGAGATCGACGTGGTCCTTCGCCTCGAACCCGAGCTCGGTCGGCTGCCCGACCTCCTTCACCAGCACGTTGTCCTCGTCGTCCCTGCCGTCGGGAACGGACTCGTGGGGGAGGTTCGGGATGCGGAGCAGCACGCCGTCGAGCTCGTCCTGCGCCTCCTGGAGCTGCGGCTCGAGCTCCTTCAGCTGGGTCGCGATGGCCTGGCTCGCGTCGATCTTCGCCCGGCGCTCCTCGGGCGCCGCGCGGCCGATCTCCTTGCTCGCGCGGTTCTGCTCCGCGCGGAGCTCCTCGACCCGCGACTTCAGCCCTCGCAGCCGCGCGTCCAGCTCGAGCACGATGTCGAGCTTGTCGGCTGCGCCCCGCCGCGCGAGCCCCGCCCGGAACGCATCCGGGTCGTCGCGAAGAGCCCTCAGATCGAGCATGCGCTACAGCATCGCAGGTCGAACCCGTGCCGCGTCAGGCGGGGCGTGCGGCGGGTGCAGCTCAGCGGGTCGTGGCCTTGGCGGCGGCTTCGGCGCTCTCGGCCTTGCCGTCGTTCCCGTTCGAGCCGTGGATCGCGGGAGTCGCCGCTGCCGTGGTCTGCGTCCCGGTGGCCGGCGCGCCGGAGTCCATGTTCGACTGGCCGCAGAAGACGCCGCCCTCCTGCACCACGAGCGTCTTCGAGGTGACGTTGCCGTCGATGCGGCCGCCGCGCGCGAGCTCGGCCTTGCCCTTGACGGTGATGTTGCCCTTGAAGCGCCCGGCCACGATCACGTTCTCGGCGTCGATGTCGGCCTCGACCTGGCTCTGCGGTGAAAGCATCACGTCGCCGTCCGCGTTGACCTGGCCCTTGACCTGCCCGTCGATGCGAAGAGAGCCCGCGGACACGATCGTGCCCTCGAGCCGGGCCCCCTGGCCGACAACCGTGACCTCACCGTCCTGCGCCATCTGCCGCACTCCCTCCGCTCGTTGCTCCGGTACGGGCTCTTCCGTGTGTTCGCCGTCGCGCCTCCACATCATCCCGCCTCCACTGCCTGGCGCGGCGCGGGGGCTGCCCCCAGCGCTTCGCGGATGGCCTCGACTTCCTCCTCGGACAGGTTGTGGTCGCTGGTGCCGTGGTGCACGGGCTTCGCGTAGACCCGCGTGTCCTGCCGGCCGTTGATCGACGTCATCACGACGCCGTCGCCGCGTTCGTCCAGCATCGCGCACGAGAACGAAAGCCGCCCGCCGACGTCCTCGAACGCGTCGTACCGGATCAGCGCGACCCGCTGAACGGCCCCGGAAAGGCGTTCGCCCAGGCGGAGGTCCTCGTTCGCCAGCTTGCGGACCGCCCCCTCGAGCCGCTGCAGCGAACGGGCGTGCCCCTCCAGGACCCCCCGCAGGACGTCGTCGAGGTGGATCGGCAGGCTGCTGGGCTCGGGCTTCGCCTTGCGGCGGGCCGCCGAGGTCACCGCGATCAGCAACGCGAGGGCCGCGACGCCGAGAGCGACGATGACGAGGATGGAGAGGGTCTTGGGCGGGATGGTCATGCGGATGCCTGGGAAATGGCCTGCGACCTGCAGGAACGGGCGAAGTATACAATCTGCCCTCCCGTGGACGAAGCAACGCTCCTCACCCTGTTGCAGCACGTCGCCGACGGCGAGCGCACCATCCAGCAGGCCTTCGACGACCTTCGGGCGCTGCCGTTCGAGGACATCGGGTCGGCGAAGATCGACCACCACCGCGAACTCCGGACCGGCCAGGCCGAGGCCGTGTTCGGTCCGGGGAAGACGCCCGAGGAGGTCCGGGACGCGGCGTCGGCGCTGGTCAAGCGGGCGTCGGGCGCGGTGTTCGTGACCCGTGCCACGCGCGAGCAGTTCCAGGCTGTGCTCGCGAATGTCCCGGATGCCGTCTACGGCCAGCGCTCGGGGCTGATCGTGGCGAAGTCGGCGTCGGACGGCGCCCGTCCCGGGTGCGCGGCCGTCGTCAGCGCGGGGACGTCCGACGCACCGGTCGCGGAAGAGGCCGTGATGACCCTGCAGGCCATGGGGGTCGAGGTCGACCGCATCACCGACGTCGGGGTCGCCGGCGTGCACCGGCTGCTGGAGCATCGGGACCGGATCGAGTCGGCCGACGTGGTCGTGGTCGTCGCCGGGATGGAGGGCGCACTGCCGTCGGTGGTGGCCGGGCTGACGTCGAGGCCGGTCGTCGCCGTGCCGACCAGCGTCGGGTACGGCGCCTCGTTCGAGGGACTCGCCGCCCTGCTCGGGATGCTGTCGTCCTGCGCTCCCGGCATCGCCGTCGTGAACATCGACAACGGGTTCGGCGCCGGGCTCGTGGCGCACCGCATCCTCGGAGTCCGTCGGGACCGCTGATGCGGATCGCGTACTTCGACTGCGTCGCCGGCATCTCGGGCGACATGGCGTTCGGGGCGCTGCTGGACGCCGGTGCCGACCTCGACGCGATCCGCGAGCACCTCGCCCAGATCCCGCTCGAGCCGTACGAGCTCGACGTCGTCGAACTCCAATCGGGCGGCCTCCGGGCCGTCAAGGTGAACGTCCGCGCCGAGAGCTCGGCGCTCGTCCGGACGTACTCGAGCATCCGGATGCTGCTCGATGCGGCGCCACTCCCGGCCGGCGCGAAGGCGACCGCGCAGCGGATCTTCCGCCGGCTCGCCGAGGCCGAGGCCCGCATCCACCGCAAGGAGGTCGAGCTCGTCACGTTCCACGAGGTGGGCGCGATCGACTCGATCGTGGACATCGTCGGGTCATCGCTCGCGCTGGACCTGCTGGGGATCGACCGGGTGTTCGCGTCGCCGGTCGCGACCGGAACGGGCATGGTCCGCACCGACCACGGGCTGATGCCAATCCCGGCGCCGGCGGTGGTCGAGCTGCTCCGGGGCGCGCCGATGTACTCGCGCGGCGTCTCGGTCGAGCTGGTCACGCCGACCGGCGCGGCGATCCTGGCGGCGACCGCCGAGGGGTTCGGCGAGCTGCCGCTCATGGAGATCGCGATGGTCGGGTACGGGGCGGGAACCCACGAGCTCGACTTCCCGAACGTCGTCCGGGTGCTGGTCGGCGAGGAGGCCGACGCGCGCACGCGCGACCGTTCGGCCGATCCCGCCGTCACGGGAGAGGTCGTCCTGGCGACGAACGTCGACGACCTCAACCCCGAGATGTACGGCTACGTCCTGGAACAGCTGTTCGCCGCCGGCGCGCAGGACGCGTGGCTGACGCCGATCGTGATGAAGAAGGGGCGGCCGGCGGTGACGGTGTCGGTGCTGTGCGCCGCGGCGGCCGAGCCGTCGCTCCGGCGGATCCTGTTCCGGGAGACGGGGACGCTCGGCGTGCGCTCGACGCCCGTGAGCAAGGTCGCCCTCGATCGCACGGTCCTGTCGGTCGAGACGTCCGCCGGGACCGTCGCCGTGAAG
>DATLUW010000707.1:0-3123 GCA_035577825.1 Actinomycetota bacterium
TCGGCGAACGGCTGTCGGCGTACGCGACCGAACGGTTGCGGCGGCGCGGGATCGCCGTGTACGTCGACACGCGACTGGAGTCGGCCGAGGGCGGCGTCATCCGCCTGTCGAACGGGGAGTCCTTCCCGGCGGACACGCTCGTGTGGACGACCGGGGTGAAGGCGGAGTCGCTGGCGGCGGGATCGGGGTTGCCGGTCGACGCCGTCGGGCGCCTCCCGGTGGACGAGTTCCTGCGGGTGGTCGGGGTCGAGGGGATGTGGGCGTGCGGCGACTGCGCTGCGGTTCCCGACGTACGCAGGGGCGGGATCAACCCCCCGACCGCGCAGCACGCGCTGTTCCAGTCGCGGCGGCTCGCGAAGAACCTCCGCCGGGTGCTGCGGGGGCGTTCGCCGAAGCCGTTCCGACACCGGAACCTCGGCCAGATCGCGTCGCTCGGCCTGTACCGGGGAGTGGCGTCGCCGCTCGGGATCCGGGTGCGGGGGTTCCCCGCGTGGTTTCTGCACCGGACGTACCACCTGCTCCGGATGCCGACGACGTCGCGCAAGGTGCGGATCGTGTTCGACTGGACGGTGGGGCTGTTCTTCCCGCGGGACATCGTGCAGCTGGGGTCGCTCCAGCACCCGCGCGAGCCGTTCCGCCGGGCGGTGGGCGGCCAGCCGGCCGATCCGCGGTCGCCTCAGCAGGCGACGCCGGACGCGCCGGCCGGGTCGCGTCAGCCGATGGCGCCGGACGCGCCGGGTCGCGAGGCCGGGGGAGAGAGCTCGAGCAGCGAGTAGGCCTCGGCGGTCTCGCCGCCGGCGTTCGTGCGGACCGGCCCGATCGAACGGAACCCGGCGGTGCCCGTTTGCAGCGCGGCGACGGTCGAGGCGGACGCGAAGATCTGGCCCGGCCCGGCGAACTCCTGGAGCCGCACGGCGAACATCCGAAGCGTCCCCATCGCCCGGTAGGCGACCGGCGTGACGCCCTCGACCACCGTGTCCACGACGTGTCCGGAGTTGAGGCCGACGCAGGCGCGAATGCCGTCCGCCGAGCGGTCGACCCCGTCGCGCAGGGCCACGGCTGCGGCCACGGCCGCCTCGGCGTGGGCCTCGCCCGCGAACTCCGCCCAGGCCACCGGCTGGTCGGCCCGGCCGCCCACCGCGACCTGCTCGCCGCCCCGGGCGCGCAGGGTCTCCACGGCGGCCTCGACTGCCGAAGCGATCTCGACCGCGGCCGACGGCACGCCGTGTCGCTCGGCGATCGCGGCGTACCCGCGGAGCTCGGCCACGACGAGGGTCAGCTCCCGTTCGTTCCGGGTGCCGTTCCACTGGGGACCGTCGTCGCGCTCGGGGAACCCGCTCAGGGTATCGGCCAGCGACCCCCGACGGTGCACGGGGAACTCGATGATCTTCGAGGAAGCTTTGGCGTCCCCCGCGGTGGCGCCGCGCGGGGAGGCCGGCGCGGAAGCCGCAGCGCCGGCCTCGGTGAGGTCGTGGTCGTTCATGTTCGGGGCCGCTCCAGTGCGCCGGCGTCGGCGTCGGCGCACCCCAGAGGTATCGGCGCGGCGGCGGTCCCGCCTGAGTCGCCCGGTACGGTGGGGACGTGACGAGGGTGCTGATCACCGGGATGTCCGGAACCGGGAAGTCGTCGGCCCTGGCTGAACTCTCGCGGCGGGGCCACCGCGTCGTCGACACCGACGACCCCGGCTGGTCCGAGTGGGTCTCAGCGCCGGACGAGCCCGGCGGCGGGGAGTGGCTGTGGGTGGAGGCCCGGATGGCGGCGCTGCTCGCGGACGACGGCGACCCCCGGACGCTGTTCGTCCAGGGCTGCGTCCGGAACCAGGGGCAGTTCCGCGACCGGTTCGACGCGGTGGTCCTGCTCAGCGCGCCGGCCGAGGTGTTGTTGGACCGCGTCGCCCGACGGACGACCAACGACTACGGCAAGTCCGCGGCGGAGCGCGACCTGATCCTGCACCACCTGGCGACGGTCGAGCCGCTCCTGCGGGCCGCGTGCACGCACGAGCTCGACGCGACCCGCCCGCTCGACGAAGTGGTCGCCGAGGTGCTCGCGATCGCGTCGCCGTCACGCCGCTGAGCGTGCGGCGTTCCGTTCGGGGGATGGCTTGGGCTCATCCCGGCCCACGCCAGGATGACTCGAACAGGCCATGTTCAAGTCCGAACAGATGTTCGATGACGTTTTGTGACGTGAGCACGCTTCGATCGGGTCTCGATGAGGTTCGGGGGCAGGAACTGCGGTTCCTGTCCGATGCGGAGCTGGAGGACGAGCTCAGGGAGCTCGACGTTGCGGGTCGGGTGATCGCCGTGGAGCGGGCCCGGCGCGTCGCCGAGGTGGAACGGCGGGGCTCGTTCGGGATCGACGGGCACCTGTCGGTGGCGTCGTGGGTGGAGTCGCGATTCGGGACAACGCATGCCGAGGCGGCGCGGGAGGTCCGGATGGCGAGGGCGCTCGAGGAGCTGCCGGCCGTGCGCGAGGCGCTCGTCGAAGGCGAGGTGTCGTCCTCGGCGGTCGGCACATTGCTCCTCGCCCGCGATGCCAACCCTGACGAGTTCGCGAAGTCGGAGGAGCTCCTGCTCGACGCGGCACGAACCCTGCCGGTTCGCGATCTGCGGAGGGCGGTCGAACACTGGAAGTCCGTCATCGAGCCCGATGCCTGCGGCGCGAGGAGGAGGAGCGGTTCGACCGGCGCGGGCTGCATGTGTCTCCGACGCTGGACGGCATGGTTCGCGTCGACGGCAACCTCGATCCAGACACGGGCAACACGGTGATGACGGCGATCTCGGCCGTGTTGGACGGATCGACGCACCGGGGCGAGGGGGATCGACGGTCTCCAGCCCAGCGCCGGGCGGACGCGCTGGGCGAGGTATGCCGGGGTTGGCTGGACGGCTCCGAGCGGGCGGTCGTCGCCGGCGAACGACCGCACGTCACTGTCATCGTGGACATGGAGACACTCGCGGGGCGCGGCGGACGGACGGAGACCTCGGAAGGGGTCCGGTTGGGTCCCGCGACCATCCGACGGCTGTGCTGCGACGCGTCGGTCGCGCGGGTCGTCGTCGCCGGCCGGTCCGAGCCGCTGGAGGTGGGGCGGGCGACCCGGGTGGTGGCGCCGGCGCTCCGCCGGGCGCT
>DATLUW010000708.1:0-3192 GCA_035577825.1 Actinomycetota bacterium
CCGCCAGGGCTCCACGCGAGCCCCGCACTGGACCGGCGGCGGCGTCGCCCACGGCCCCAAGCCGCGCGACTACGAGCAGCGAACCCCCAAGAAGATGAAGCGAGCCGCCCTCCTCGGCGCCCTCACCGACGCCCACCAGTCCGGCAAGCTCGCCGTCCTGGACGAGCTGACCTTCGAGGAGCCGCGAACGAAGGGCGCAGTCCAGCTGATCGTCGACCTCGAGCTGGCAGGCAAGATCCTCGTCGTCCTCGACCAACCCACCGAGGTCGTCGAGAAGTCCTTCAACAACCTCCCCTACGTGAAGGTCTCCTACGCGAAGTCCCTGAACGTCTACGAGCTCCTGGCCGCCGACCGCATCCTCTTCACCGCCGCCGCCCTCGACGTCCTCGAGGGCAAGGCCCCCGAGGCGCCGGCTGCCGGAGGCTCTGCCCCGGAGCGCAGCGGAGGGGCAGGAGCGAAGCGCCCCCCGGCGGACGACGACTCGGGGGCCACCCCCGCAGGCGCCTCCGACGACGCCGAGGAAGAGGGTTCTGATTCGGACGAAGAGGGTGACGAAGAGTGAAGTCTCCTCGCGACGTGATCATCCGCCCGATCGTGAGCGAGAAGTCCTACGCGGGCCTCGAAGCCAATCGCTACACCTTCCTCGTCCACCCGAACGCGAACAAGACGGAGATCAAAGAGGCCATCCAGAAGATCTGGAACGTCCGCGTGCTGGGCGTGAACACGATGAACCGCAAGGGCAAGGTCAAGCGCCAGCGCTACGTGACCGGCCGCCGCTCGGACGAGAAGCGCGCGGTCGTCACGCTCGCCGCGGGCGACACCATCGAGATCTTCGAGACGAAGTAGCGAGAGCCGACGATGCCAGTTCGCAAGTACAAGCCGACGACGCCGGGACGCCGCGGCGCCAGCGTGTCCGGGTTCGAGGAGATCACCCGGTCGCGCCCGGAGAAGTCGCTGGTCGCGAAGGGCCGCAAGAAGGCCGGCCGGAACAACTCCGGCAAGATCACCACGCGGCACCAGGGCGGCGGGAACAAGCGGCGCTTCCGCATCATCGACTTCCGCCGGAACAAGGACGGCGTGCCGGCCAAGGTCGCGGCCATCGAATACGACCCGAACCGCAGCGCGCGCATCGCCCTGCTCCACTACGCGGACGGCGAGAAGCGCTACATCCTCGCGCCGGTCGGCGTCGGCGTCGGCGACAAGCTGATGTCGGGCTCGGATGCGGACATCCGCCCGGGCAACGCCCTCCCGCTTCGGAACATCCCGGTCGGCACCGTGATCCACGCGGTGGAGCTGAAGCCGGGCGCCGGGGCCAAGATGGCCCGGTCGGCCGGCACGAGCATCCAGCTGGTGGCCAAGGAGGGGCGGTTCGCCACGCTCCGCCTGCCGTCCGGCGAGATGCGCCTGGTGGAGAGCATCTGCCGCGCCACCGTGGGGACCGTCGGCAACCCCGAGCACGAGCTCGTCGCGCTCGGCAAGGCGGGACGGGCCCGGTGGCTCAACAAACGCCCCTCCGTTCGCGGCGTGGCCATGAACCCGGTGGACCACCCGCTGGGCGGCGGCGAGGGCAAGTCGTCGGGCGGCCGCCATCCCACGAGCCCCTGGGGCAAGAAGGAAGGCCGCACGCGCAAGAAGGGCAAGGCGTCGGACAAGTTCATCGTCCGCCGCCGCGGAAAGGGGCGTGGCTAGATGCCTCGTTCGGTGAAGAAGGGCCCGTTCGTCGACGAGCACCTGTTCGTCAAGATCGAGGAGATGAACAAGAGCGGCGGCAAGCGGATCGTCCGCACCTGGTCTCGGCGTTCGACGATCATCCCCGAGATGATCGGGCACACGATCGCCGTCCACGACGGCCGCAAGCACGTCCCGGTGTTCGTCTCGGAGGCCATGGTCGGGCACAAACTGGGGGAGTTCGCCCCCACGCGGGTGTTCCGCACCCACGGCCACCACACGGAACGCAGCACGTCGCTGAAGTAGTCAGGAAGAACGATGGAAGCGAAAGCGACAGCCAGATACGTCCGGATCTCGCCGCGGAAGGTGCGGCGGGTCGTGGACCTCATCCGGGGCACGCACGTGCTCGAGGCGCAGCGGCGCCTGCAGTTCTCGCCGCTCGGCGCGTCACGCACGGTCGCCAAGGTCCTGAAGAGCGCGGTCGCCAACGCCGAGCAGAATCCTGGGATCATCGAGGAGAACCTCGTCGTGAAGCGCGGCTGGGTCGACGAGGGCCCGACGCTCAAGCGGTACCGCCCCCGCGCCTACGGCCGCGCCACGCAGATCCGCAAGCGAACGAGCCACATCACGCTCGTGGTCGAGAACATCGGAGAGGAGCCCACCGGTGGGGCATAAGGTCAACCCGTACGGGTTCCGACTCGGGGTCATCTACCCCTGGAAGTCGAACTGGTACGCCGGACGCGACTACGCGACGAACCTGCACCAGGACGTCCGCATCCGCAAGCACATCCGCGGGCGGCTGTCGCGCGCAGGCATCTCCTCGATCGACATCGAGCGCAAGGGCGATCAGGCGTGGGTCTTCATCCGCACGGCCCGCCCGGGCATCGTGATCGGCCGGAAGGGCGCCGAGGTCGAACGCATCCGCAAGGACCTCGAGCGCATCACCGGCAAGCGCGTCGACGTGAAGGTCGAGGACATGAATCAGACGGCCTCCGACACGCGCCCCGAGACCGACGCGACCCTGCTCGCGCAGGGCGTCGCCGAGCAGCTCGCCGGCCGGGTGTCGTTCCGGCGGGCGATGCGCCGGGCCGTCCAGACCGCCATGCGCGCCGGCGCCCAGGGCGTCCGGGTGCAGTGCGGCGGCCGCCTGGGCGGCGCCGAGATGTCCCGCCGCGAGTGGTACCGCGAGGGCCGGGTCCCGCTGCACACGCTGCGGGCCAAGATCGACTACGGAACGGCGGAGGCCAAGACGACCTTCGGGATCATCGGCGTGAAGGTGTGGGTGTACCACGGCGACGAGATCCCGGTGCAGGAACAGGAGCATGCCCGGATGCGCGCCCGCGCGATCGCCGGCATGGCTCCGCGCCGCGGCGCGGGCGGTTCCTCGACGGGTGCGCTCATCACCGACGTCCGGGAGATGAGCGACGAGGAGGAATCGCCGCGCAGCAGCGGTGACGCCGCCGAGCCCGAGGCACCCGGGACGCCCGGGGCTCCCGAGACGCCCGGGGCCCCCGAGACGCCCGG
>DATLUW010000709.1:0-4902 GCA_035577825.1 Actinomycetota bacterium
ATGCGCGAGGTCTTCGAGCAAATGCGTCCGGCGCTCCGGACCTTCCGCGACCCGGCCGGGCGGGAGCAGTTCGACCTGCCACGAGCGCCGCTCCCCGACCCCGCCGCCCCCGCGCCGGTGCGGTTCCTGCCGGAGTACGACAACGTGGTACTCGGGCACGCCGACCGATCGCGAATCGTCCCGGCTGGCGTGCCGCAGTGGACCGCCGTCGGCTGGGGGACGGTCCTGGTCGACGGCTTCGTGTCGGCACGGTGGCACGACCCCGCGGACGGTATCCTCGTCGAGCCGTTCCGCGACCTCACCCGAACCGAACGGCGGGCGGTGGCGGCGGAGGGGAGGCGCCTCGCCGGGCTCCTCGGCAGGCCCCCGCGGGTCTCGATAAGGCCGACCGACCCCTCCCCGCCCAACCAGCGCTCCGGACACCAACCGTCGCGGGGCTGACCTCCTGGCCCCGTTCCGTGGGCGCCTTGCCCCGATTTGAGCCGTTGCCGCGGTTTGCACTACGATCGACCGGCCCGTGGGGCTCCATGAGGGCAGACCCCACCAGGCACCGGGGAGGCGGCGGGTCAGGGCACGAACGGCGCAGGCTCAGGTGGGTCGGCGGCGCCGAGCTGTTCCGCCCCGATGACGGGATCCGGCGCCCCCAGGCCGGCGAACACGGCCGCAGCGGCCCGCAGGCTCTCACCGGCTACCGGGTCGTCCGGCCCCAGGCATCGGCTCGTCCCGAGTAGCGCCCATGCCCGCTCCACGACGTGCCCGTACGAACTCCACCCCTCGGCCGACTCCGCCCACAGCGCCGCCGCATCCGCCGGGCGCCCCTCCGTCTCGGCGATCATCGCGCGGCTGCTAAGCACTGACAGCGACCGCCGGGCCCCCGCCGGCGACGTGGCGTCCACGAGTGAACGGGCCAGGTCGAGGCGTCCGGCCGCCACGCACGTCCGGACCATCTCGGCCAGGTGGTGGGCGCGGTACCACTCACCGCCGGGCCCGGTCCCATCCAACTCCTCGACCAAGGCAACAGCGCGGTCGGCCGCACCGCGGAGGCGTTCGGCCTGAGCCGCCGCGACCAGCGCGGGTACCAGCATCTGAGGGTCGCCGATCTCACGCGCCCGTGGCAGGAACTCGTCCACCATTGCGGCCGCCTCGTCGAGACGGCCGCGCAAGGCGATCGTGCGCGCCATCCAGGGTTCGACCATCGCGGCCAGGTAACCGCCACCCCCCGCTCGAGACCATTTGACCACCCCTCCGCCGACCACGAGCACGTCGTCCCACCGGCCGAGCTCGAAGAGGGGCCCCACGCTGGAGCAGCGGCACCACGCGGCCATGTCGCTGACGCCGCGGCGCTCGGCCAGCGTGGTCCCCTCCTCGGAGGCCACGACGGCCGAGGCCGGACCTTCATCGGCCCACTGCAGCTCGGCCAGGATCGCGAGCGTCCGGGCCGACTCCCGCGACAACCCCTGTTGCAGGGAGATCACGAGGGCCGTCCGCACGTCGTCGATGCCGTCGAAGTCGCCGAGGTAGCACCGGGCCATCCCCCGGAACCCCAGGGGGCGCGGCTCCAGGCTCTCCACGCCGAGGCGCCGGGCCAGCTCCAGTGCCCGATCGGCCCACTCGCGGACCTCCTCGAGCCGCCCGGCCGCCATGCGTTCGCTCGCGATCTCCGCGTAGCAGTTCGCGAGCTCCGGCCCCTCCGGCTCGCTCCGCAACAGGCCGAGGGCGCGGTCGAGCAGCATGCGGCTGCGCTCAGCCTCGCCGAGGGCCCACAGGATGTTGGCGAGCCGGACCATCGCGTCGCCCTCCCCCACCGGGCGGCCCTGCGACCGGAACTCCCCGATCGCCTCGTCGAACTCGGCCTTCGCCTCCTCGAACCGGCCGTCGCTCGCCGCGGCCTCCGCCGTGCGGGCCAGCAGGCCGGGCCGCTCGGGAGTTCCCCGAGGGGCCAGGTCCAGTGCCCGTCGGAAGAACTCCTCGGCCCGCGTCAACTCGAGCGCCAACGCCCGTTCCCCCGCCATCTCGAACGCGGACCGGGCCTTCGCCTCGATCTCCGGCAGCCCGTCGCGGAGTCCGGCCATCCGGGCGAACGCGAGCGCCCGCTCGTAGTGGTGCGCGAGCTGCTCGGCGTGGTCGGCGACCCGCTCGCCGCCGAGGTCCTCCAGCCAGTCCGCGGTGGCAAGGTGCTTCGAAGCCCGGTCGGCGCGGGGGATCTCGCTGTACGCGACGTCGCGGATCAGCACGTGCCAGAACGAGTACTCCAGCTGGTCGCGCACCGACGAGACCCGGGCCGGCCGGATCAGCTCGCGCAGGGTGAGCTCGTGCAGGCGGTCCTCGGTGTCCGCCGGGTCGAACCCGCCGATGGCGGCGACCGCGCCCGACCAGAACACGCGGCCGACCACCGAGGCGTCCTGGACCAACGCCTTGAACTCGGGCGGCAGCGTGTCGAGCCGGGCGGCGATGATGGCCTGCAGCGTCTCGGGAAATGCCTCCTCCGAGCCCGGGGCGGTCCCATCGCCGTCGCCTGCCCCGAGGTCCCGCCGCATTCGGACCAGCTCCTCGGCGAACAGCGGGTTGCCGCCAGAGCGCTCCAGCACGGCGGCCGTGTCCTCCGCTGGCAGCTCGGCGCGCGCCGCCAGCGCCGCGACCAGCTCGGCGGCCTCGCCGGCCGGGAGCAGCGGGAGGGAGATGGCCGTGAAGTTCCGCTTGCCGCCGCCCCACCCGGGGTGGCGCTCGTACAGCTCCGGTCGCGACGTACAGAGCACGAGCATCGGCACGTCCGTCGACCAATCGGTCACGTGCTCGACGAACTCGAGCAGCGCGGGGTCCGCCCAGTGGAGGTCCTCGAACACCACGACCAGCGGGAACGTGGACGCCATCGCCTCGAGGAAACGCCGCCACGCGCTGAACGACTCGCTGCGGAGGGCCGCGCCCTCGGGCGAGGGCAGGCCGACGAGCGGCGCGAGACGGCCGGTGAGCCATTCGCGCTCGGTGTCGGCGGGGACGAGGGCGGCCGTCGCCGCGGAGAGCTTGGCCGCGGCCTCCTGCGGACCGTCCGAATCGAGGATGCCGGCCTGCGCCTTCACGATCTCGCCGAGCGCCCAGAACGTGACCCCCTCGCCGTACGGCAGACACCGGCCCTGCCGCCAGAACACCAGGTCGGAGAGGTCGTCGATGTACCGGAAGAACTCCCGCACCAGGCGCGTCTTGCCGACGCCGGGCTCGCCGGTCAGCGTGACCAGCTGTACCGACGGCGTCCGAGCCGCGCGCGCGAACGTCCGCTTCAGCACCTCGAGCTCGTCCTCGCGACCGACGAGCGGCACGGCGGCCGGCCGCTCCGGCTCGGCCCCGAATCGGCTCCGCGCCGACCGCGCGCGCCACAGGTGCAGCGGCCGCGCCTTGCCTTTCACGCGCACGGGATCGAGCCGCTCGAAATCGAACAGGTCCTCGGTCAGCCGGTGCGTCGCCTCGCCGACGATCACGCCGCCGACCGGCGCCACCGCCTGGATGCGTGAGGCGGTGTTCACGACGTCGCCGGTGACCATCCCCTGGTTCCGCTGGTCGCCGTGGATCGTCACGACGGCCTGCCCCGTGTCGATCCCGATCCGAACCGCGAGCTCGACGTCGGGGAGCGACTCGTTGAGGTCGTCGATGGCGGGTGGGATGCGCAGCGCGCTCCACAGCGCACGCCGGGCGTCGTCCTCGTGCGACACCGGCGCGCCGTAGACGCCGACGACCGCGTCGCCGATGAACTTCTCCAAGGTGCCGCCGAAGCGCTCGATCTCTCGGCGAACGAGCGCGTGGTAGGGCGAGAGCGCCGCCTTCACGTCCTCGGGGTCGGCCCTGTCGAACCGCGCCGTGAAGTCGACCAGATCGCAGAACAGCACGGTGACGAGCTTGCGTTCGCGGAGCTCGGTGGGGCCGGGGAGCTCCGAGCCGCACTGCGTGCACCTTCGTGTCGCATCGTCGTTCTCGTGGCCACACGCAGGACACCGGTTCACGCTCCGGAGTGTAGGGGGCCGGCAACGCCCGGAGAAGGCTCGGAAGTGCCCGTTGACCCGTACCCCTGCATCGGCGTACGGTCGCGCAAGATACTGGGGAGAGGGGGTCGACCGTGACGACGAACGTACCCAAGATCTCGGATTTCGCGGAGGCGTTGGCGGCGGACGACGAGCTCATGCTCAGATACATCCGGGACCCGGATGGGGTCATGAGCGAGTTCCAGCTCGACCCGACGCAGAAGTATCTGATCAACAACGGCACCGCCGAACAGATTCGAGTGGCGGTGGCGGCGGAGACCGGCCAGGCGCCCACCATCATCGTCCGAGTGATCGTCCGCTAGCTCGGGCGGCACCCGGGGTTCGTGACCGATCCGGTGTCGGAAGGCGAGGTGCCCCGCGGCTCGCTCACGATCGTCGGGACGGGGATCCGGCCGCCGTTCCAAACGACGCACGAGGCGATACGGTGCATCGAACAGGCCGATCGCGTGCTGTACCTGCTCGATGAACCCACGCCGGCGAGGTGGATCCGCGATCGCAATCCGTCGACGACGTCGCTCGCGCACCTCTATCTCGAGCACGACGACCGGAGCGAGGTCTACGACGCCATCGTTGCCGAGGTAATGGGGCTCCTCGGCGAGGGGTTGGACGTCTGCCTTGCGCTGTACGGGCACCCGGGAGTGTTCGTCAGCCCCTCGCACGAGGCCTTGTCCCGGGCCCGGGAGGCCGGATACCGGGCCTCGATGCTGCCGGGGGTGTCGGCCGAGGACTGCCTGTTCGTCGACCTCGGGTTCGACCCTGCCGACGCCGGCTGCCAGAGCTACGAGGCCACCGACTTCCTCATCCACGAGCGCATCGTCGATCCCTCGGTCCCCCTGATCCTGTGGCAGATCAGCGTCATCGGCGACAGCGG
>DATLUW010000710.1:0-2851 GCA_035577825.1 Actinomycetota bacterium
CACGCCGTCGGGCTCGGTGTCGCCCTCGTCGTCGCCGAGCGGTTAGCCGTCCGCGCGCTCCTCCGCCGACTCGACGAACCGAGTCCGGTCGACGACCGCCCGGACGTGCCGCCCGCGGGCCACGACCCCCGCTTCGTCGGAGACCGACACGTCGAACTCGAGCGTCCGCCCGCCGATCGCCGAGAGCGTCGCTTCGGCCGTCACCACCCGGCCGGGAAGTGTCGGGGCGAGGTGGTCGAGCTCGACGCGCGTCCCCACGGACGTGCGTTCGTCCGGGAGCCGCCCGGCCACGGCGGCGCAGGCGGCCGCCTCGGCGAGCGCCACCACCGCCGGCGTCCCCAGGACCTCGACGTCGCCCGAGCCGAGCGACCGCGCCGTGCGGGCCTCGTCGACCTCGATCGACACCCGCCCGGTGAGGCCGGTCTCCAGCTCCCAGCGTTCGTCTCCGACCATGTGCGTCTCCCGCCTCGCGACCGGCGCGGACGGCCGCCACCGGTACCCTTGATGGCCGACATGGCCGACGACGAGCATGCCACGAGCGACCGGAGCCGGGCCTGAAGGGCCCGGCGGGCGTCCTCGCCCTCGTCCTCGCCGAGACCGTCGCCGGGGGCGCCGCGCTGCTGTGGTGCTCGCCGCTGTGGAACGAGGTCCGGCGGGGGTTCTTCAAGCTCACGGGCATCGTGCTGGCGCTGCTGGCGCTCAGCGCCTGGGGGGCGATCGCCGCGGCGCGCCGGCCGCTGTCGACCGCCGGCCACGTCTCCTGGTGGCTCGCGGTGGCGCTGACGGTCGCGACCGCGCTGTGGGTCCTGCTCCTGTACGTTCGCGTCGAACGGGTGGCGCGCGTGCTCGGGTTCCTCACGGTGCCGCTGTCGATCGTGTGGCTGTACGCGCTCGCGGGGACCTCCGACCGGGGCCAGGCGGTGGCGTTCTTCCAGCTCCTCGCGGGGGCGGCGTTCATGGGGGCGGTGATGGACGGTCTGCTGCTCGGCCACTGGTACCTGACCGACCGGCGCCTCACGAGGAGGCCGATCAACCGGATGACGGCTGCGCTGCTCGTCGCCGTTGTGCTGGAGGCCGTCGCGGTGCTCGTGAGCGGGTTCGGCGCGACCGGGACGTCTCGGGACCTGAGCCCGCTGTTCACTGCGGCCGGGGTCGCCTCGTACGTGGCGATCGGCATGGTGCTGGCGACCGGGCTGATCGCCGTGATGATCCGTGCGACCCTGAAGGGCGAACGCCCGAGCGCGGTCCAGGCCGCGACCGGGTTCTTCTACCTCGCCGTCGTCACCGGCTTCACGGCCGAGCTCGCGGCGAAGATCCGGTTCCTGCCATGAGGTTGCCATGAGGACCCTCGCCACGCTCGAGCCGCTCGCGATCCTGATCGCCGCCGGCGTGATCGGGCAGATCGCGACGTGGCGCGAGGTCCGGGCCGGCCGCGTCTCGATCTGGATCGGCATGGGCGTGACCATGGGCGTGCTCGGCGTCCTGTCGCTGTTCACGGGGCAGGAGCACCTCTCGCCGAAGGTCGACGTGCCGCTCGGGGTCGTCGTGGGGCTCGCGTCCGGTCTCCTGCTGTTCGGCGCCACACGGGTGTTCGTGGCGATCGCGTCGTCGTGGGACCTGTTCCGGCGGCACGTGTCCGAGATCTACGGGAACCGCACCGAGGTGTCGCTGCCGGTGGCGCTCGGCGTCGCCGTCGGGCTCTCCGTGCCCGGCGAGGAGCTGTTCTGGCGGGGCCTGGTGGGCGGGCGGTTCGGGGAGGCGGTCGGGTCGCTCCTCGCGGGGGCGGCCATCGCGCTCGCCGGCTACGTCATCGTGTGCGCCTTCAGCGTGAACCTGGCGGTGATCGCGGGCGCGGTCGTCGGCGGCGGCCTGTGGTCGATCCTGTTCGTGTGGACGGGCGGCGTGCTCTCGCCGATCTGCTCGCACGCGGTGTTCACCGGGCTGATGATCTACGCGCCGCCGCCCTCGGCGCGGTCGGACTCGATATGAGGCCGTTGCCGCCGCAGGTGGACGCCGTGCTCGACCACGGCTCCATGGCGTACCTCGCCGTCGGGACGCGGGCCGGGCCGCACGTCACGCCGGTGGTGTACGCGATGTTCGGCTCCCGGATGTGGGTGACGACCGCGCGGCGAACGGTGAAGGGCGGCACCTGGCGGATCCGCCCCCGGGTGGCCGGCCTGGTCCGCTCGGGCGACCGATCGGTGTCGTTCGTGGGGAGCGTGCGGCTGCACGACCTGCTCGACCCGGGGACGTGGCCGGGTTCGCTCGTGGAGCTGCCGAGCGTGACCGCCGCCGCGCTCGCGTTCACCCGGCGGAACGCGCGGTTCTTCGCCGGGTACGCCGTCGACGCCCGGCGGGTACCGCTGTCGTGGACGCCGCCCGGCCGGGTGTTCGCGGAGATCTCGGTCGTGGCGTCGGCGCTGCTCGAGGACTGGGGCGAGCCCCCCGAGACCTGGGGCGTGATGGGCGAGCACGTGCACTCGCACGGCACGTTCCGGCCGGGGCGGTCGCAGCACCCGCCGCTGTCGCTCGTTCCCGACGAGGTCGCCGGCCGGCTCGAACGCGGCGGCCAGGCGGTCCTCGCCGTGGACGGCGCCGACGGCCCGGTCGTGCTGCCCGTGCTGTTCGTCGAGGAGCGGGGCGTCCTGTACGCCGCGGTCGAGGCCCGGTCGCTGGCCCTCGCGGCGACCGGCCCCGACGCCCCCGTCGGCCTGACGATCGACCATGCCTCGCGGTGGCGGGCGTCGGACATGACGGGCGTCCTGGTCCGCGGAACCGGATCCATCTACGTGATCTCGCGACTGCGGGCCGGCCGGAGGGCCGCGGAGCATCTCGTCGAGAAGGCCGGGGC
>DATLUW010000711.1:0-5850 GCA_035577825.1 Actinomycetota bacterium
GGCGACGAACTGCTGGCCGTCACCGAGTCCGAGCGCGAACACGATCTCGGTGGCGGACGGCAGCAGCGACACGATCTTCATCGCGGCAGCCTCCCCAGCTCGAACGGGCTCTCCAACAGGTCGGCCAGGTCGCGCAGCGCCCGGCCGGCCTGCGCGCCGTCCAGCAGGCGATGGTCGAACGAGAGCGACATGGTCATCGCCGGCCGCGCCACGACCTCGCCGTCCACCACGAGCGCGCGGGGTTCGATGACGCCGGTCGCGAGGATCGCGGACTCCGGGTGGTTGATGATCGGCGTCCCGAACTCGGCGCCGAATGTGCCAACGTTCGACACGGTGATCGTGCTGCCGCCCAGCGCGTCCGGGGTGATCGAACCGGCCCGCGCCGCTTCCGACAGCCGGCCGATCTCGTCGGCGATCGCGAGGATGCCCTTCCCGCCCGCGTCGCGGACGACCGGGACCATGAGGCCGCGTTCGGTGTCGGTGGCCACGCCGGCGTGGACGGCGCGGTGGACGACGATCTCGCTCGCCGCCTGGTCGAACGACGCGTTCAGCAGCGGGTGGCGGCCGACCACCTCGACCAGCGCGCGGACGACGACCGCGAGCGGGCTGATGCGGCGGCCGTTGCGGCGCTCGAGCTCCTCGCGGAAGGCCGCGAGCTGCGAGCAGTCCACGGTGAGGAACGTCGTGACGTGGGGGATCTCACGGACCGATCGCGTCATCTTCTCGGCGACCAGCCGGCGCACGCCGCGGACGGGGATGCGCTCGACGTCCGCGCCGTCGGCCCAGGCCGGCGCGGGGACGCCGGTCGCCGACGCGGCCGCCCGCTCGACGTCCTCGCGGGTCACGCGGCCGTTCGGGCCGGAGCCGTCCACTGCGGCGAGGTCCACGCCGAGATCCTTCGCCAGCCGCCGAACCGGTGGGGTCGCCGAGACCGGGCCGCCCCGCTCGACTGCGGCCGCGGGTGGCGGCGGCGTCTCGTCCTCGTCCTCGGCGACGCCGTAGCCGACGAGCACCGCCCGCCGCCGCGGTCCGCCGCCGTTCGCTCCGGCGCCGGCGGCCGTCCCCGTCGCGGCGTCGGGAAGGTCCGGCGCGACCTCCTCGGGCGACGTCTCCATGGCGGCCTGCAGCCCGGCCTGCGCCCCGTCCGCACCGGCCTCGGTGTCCGCGACCTCGAAGGTCACGAAGGCCGAACCCACCCGCACGATCGCCCCCGCCTCCGCGTGGAGCTTTGCGACGCGCCCCTCGAACGGCGAGGGGATCTCGACGAGCGCCTTCTCGGTGTTCACCTCGACGAGCGGCTGGTTGAGCTCGACGGTCTCGCCCTCGGCGACCAGCCACTGCACGACCTCGGCCTCCTCGAGGCCCTCGCCGAGGTCCGGCAGCCGGAAGACTCGCTCGGCCACGTCAGTACTCCACGGTCCGGCGGACGGCGCGCGCGATGCGTTCGGCCGAGGGGACGTAGTGCTGCTCGAGCGTCGCCGGCGGGTACGGGATGTCGTAGCCGGCCACGCGGGCGACGGGCGCCTCGAGGTGGTCGAAGGCCTCCTCCATGATCCGCGCCGCGACCTCCGCGCCGAACCCCAGCGTCAGCGGCGCCTCGTGGACCACCACCGCCCGGCCGGTGTCGCGGACGGCCGCTCCCAGCGCCTCCACGTCGAGCGGGACCAGCGAGCGCAGGTCGAGCACGCGGCACTCGATGCCCTCCTCGGCGAGCCGCACGGCCGCCGTGAGCGACTTCGACACCATGGCGCCGTAGGCGACGATCGTGACCGAACCCCCCTGCCGGACGACGCGCGCCCGCCCGATCGGCTCGCCGGTCGCCGCCAGGTCGCCGGTCTCCTTCGACCAGTAGCGGCTCTTGGGCTCGAGGAACACCACCGGGTCCGGATCGTCCACCGACGCCCGGAGCAGCCCGTACGCGTCGAGCGGCGTCGAGGGGATCACGACCTTCAGCCCGGAGGTGTGCGCGTAGTACGTCTCCGGCGAGTCGTTGTGGTGCTCGGCGCCGCCGTACCCGCCGGCGAACGGCATCCGGATGACCATCGGCATCGGCTGGCGCCCCCGGGAGCGGTTCCGGTACTTCGCGACGTGGTTGATCACCTGGTCGAGCGCCGGATACGAGAACCCGTCGAACTGCATCTCGACCACGGGGCGCCACCCGGCGATGGCGAGCCCCACGGCGACCCCGACGATCCCCGACTCGGCGAGCGGCGTGTCGAATACCCGATCCACGCCGAACTCGTCCTGCAGCCCGTCGGTCACCCGGAACACGCCGCCGAGCTTCGCCACGTCCTCGCCGAACAGCAGCGTCCGGTCATCGCCGGCCAGCGAGTCCCGGAGCGCCCGGTTCAGGGCCTGGACCATGGTGAACTCCCCGGCCACGGCCTCAGCCCTCTCCGTCCGCGTCGCCGAGCAGCTCGTCCCGCTGCCGCGCGAGCACCGGCGGCAGGTCGCCCCCGTACACCCACTCGAACAGCTCCGGCAGCGGCCGGGGCTCCGACGCGATCACCCCGTCGCGCACCTCCCGACCGAACTCCTTCGCCTCGGCCTCCGCGGCGGCGACGAACTCATCGTCCGCCAGGCCGCGTTCGCGGAGGAACCGCTCGTAGCGGACGACGGGATCCTTCGCGCGCCACTCCTCGACCTGCTCCTTCGGCTGGTACCGCCCGGCGTCGTCGGCGGTTGAGTGCGGCCCCAGCCGGTAGGTCAGCGCCTCTACCAGCGTGGGCGTTCCCGTCGTGCGCGCCCGCTCGGCCGCCTCGCGGACGACCTGGTACACGGCCAGGACGTCGTTCCCGTCCACCCGGACGCCGGGGAACCCGTACGCGCCCGCCTTCCGCCAGATCGGCGCCACGGTCTGCTGCGACAGCGGCACGGAGATCGCCCACTGGTTGTTCTGACAGAAGAACACCACCGGCGAACCGAACACCGCCGCGAAGTTCCAGGCCTCGTGGACGTCCCCCTCGGAGGTCGCGCCGTCGCCGAAGTACGCGACCGCCACGTCGGTCCGGCCGTCCTTCTTCGCGCCCATCGCCCACCCGACGGCGTGCAGCGCCTGCGAGCCGACCGGCACGCTCACGTAGCCGAACCGGTGCTCGTTCGCGTCGTACGTCCCCCCGTGCCACGTGGCCCGGTAGAAGTGCAGATACTCGACGAGGTCGACGCCCCGCGCGACGGCCACGCCCATCTCGCGATACGAGGGGAACAGGTAGTCCTGGCGTCGCATCGCGAACGCCGACCCCACCTGCGCGGCCTCCTGGCCGATCAACGGGGGGTAGACGGCGAGCTCGCCCTGGCGCTGCAGCGCGGTGGCCTCGACGTCCGCACGCCGCACCTTCACGAGCAGGCGGTACAACTCGCGGAGGTCCTCGTCCTTCAGGCCGAGGTCGGCGGGCTCGACCGCCGGCGCCCCGGACCCGTCGGGCGGCAGTACGCGGTAGGGCTCGTCGGGATCGGCGGCGCGGGGCACCGTCCCCGGGGCTCCGTCGGGGCCGTTCACCAGACGGCGCGGGGTCCGGCGGCCGAACGCCCGGGCACCCAGTACTTCCGCAGGCGGCCGACGCGTTCGATGCGGGACTGCGCGACCGCGTCGGCGGCCTGCGCGGTCGAGACGTGCCGCTCGCCTGCCACGAGGAAGACTTCGCGGAGCGTCCGGTAGATGCCCTCGACCTTGGCCATCGCCCGGTCCCGGTCGTAGCCGCGGAGCTCGTCGGCGACGTTGATCAGGCCGCCGGCGTTGATCACGTAGTCGGGCGCGTACAGCACGCCCATCTGCTGCAGCGCCTCGCCGTGCTCCTCGCGCTCGAGCTGGTTGTTCGCGGAGCCGGCAACGACGCGGCACTTCAGCTCGGGCAGCGTGTCGTCGCGGATGATCCCGCCGAGCGCGCACGGCGCGAAGATGTCGCAGTCCACCGCGTGGATCTTGTCGGGGTCGGCCGTCTCCACGTCGAACTCCCGCACGGCGCGGGCCACGGCGTCCACGTCGACGTCGGCCACGACGATCTCGGCGCCGGCGTCGCGGAGGTGCTTCACCAGCCAGTAGCCGACCTTTCCGACCCCCTGGACCGCGACCTTCTTCCCCGCGAGCGACGAGTCCTTCCACGCCTCCTCGGCGCACGCGATGAGGCCCTGGTACACGCCCCACGCGGTGACGGGAGAGGGGTCGCCCGAGCCGCCCATGGACGGCGACACCCCGACCACGCTGCGGGTCTCCCGGCGGATCGTGTCCATGTCCTCGCCCCGCGTCCCCACGTCCTCCGCGGTGATGTACCGGCCCTGCAGCGTGTCGAGGAACCGCCCGTATGCGCGGAACAGCTCCTCGGAGCCCAGTCGCATCGGGTTGCCGATGATCACGGCCTTGCCACCGCCGAGGTCGAGCCCGGCCGCCGCCGCCTTGAACGTCATGCCCCGGGCCAGCCGGAGCACGTCCTCGAGCGCGTCGGCCTCGTTCCGGTAGGGGTAGAAGCGCGTGCCGCCGAGCGCCGGCCCCATCGCGGTGGAGTGGATGGCGACGATGGCCCGGAGCCTCGAGGGCCGGTCGTGGAAGAACACGACCTCCTCGAATTCGTCCCCCAACTCCGAGAAGACCCCCATCAGCGCTTCCCGGTCCGGTGGTCGGCGTGCGTGCGTGACGTCACGGGGTCAGGCCTCCTTGCCGCGGGGAAATCGACTATAGCATCGGGCCTGTTCCCGGCTTCCGCGGGCTTGATCGGCGGCCGGAGCGACTCCGCGATGGGTTCCGCGACGTGGCCGGGGATAGAATCCCGGCGCCATGTTCCCGTGCGCGTACCTGCGGGTGTTCCAGCCCTTGTCGGCGTTCCCCACGCATGAACGCGCCCACTGGGAGCGTTACATCATGGCCGGCGGCCGGACTCCGCCGCTCCGCCCGATCTACCGTGAGCGGCCCACCGTGCCGGAGGGGCGGATCGGTCTGCTGTCCTCGGCCGAGGGCGACCACGCGGACGTCCGAACCGTCGACGGCGAGGTGTTCGTGTGTCCGTGGCGGACGCGCCTGCGCGAGCTCGCGAGCCTGCTCTCGCTGCGGGAGTCGACCGCGCCCGAGATGGTCGACGCGTTCGTCCCGGAGTCGGAGGCCAGGCGCGCGGCGCGCGAGCTGGCCCGCCTCCGGCGGCGGGGGCCTGCGGCCGTGCCGTTCCTGCTGCAGAGCCCGTGGCACGTGCCGATCCGGTGGTTCGTGCTGGTCACCGAGGAGGAACGGTTCCTCGCCGAGGACCCCGTCGTCGGGTATCGGCTCACGTACCGGACGGACGTGACGAAGGCGCGCAAGCGGGCGGAGGTCGCGCTGGTGGCGCTCCGCCGCTCCGAGCTCTCGCCGCTCGCGGAGCTGGCCGGGGACCTCTCGCGGTGGCTGGCGGCGTTCGACCCGCGGTCCGTGCTCGAGCTCGACTACGACGGCGTATCCTCACTGTTCAGCTGGGACGAGCTCGACAACGACCACAGTGCCGGAGAGGTCCAGGAGTCCGTTCGCTCCCTGTCCGAGGGGGACCTGGCCAGGGCGGTCGAGCTGTACCAGTCCGTGTCGAACCGGTGGGCCGAGGTCCGCAGCCACGAATCGCTGAACTGACCCGGTCCGCGGGCACGCTGCGCCCAGGCACGGCCACCGATGCGAACGCCACCAACGGCGCCCTGCCGGCCAATCGACGTGCGTTCCAATATGCCGTTTTGTCCCTTGCCTCGAGCGTGGCGGACCGACATAATCTCCGCGTATAGCGATACAAGCGCGTGCGTCCGTGCCCGACCAACCGAACGACGAAGGGGGGCGAACATGGCCAAGGTTCAGGAGGACACCGAACGACTCCTGACGCCGGCCGAGGTCGCGTCGATGTTCCG
>DATLUW010000712.1:0-3621 GCA_035577825.1 Actinomycetota bacterium
CGGCACGGAGATCGACGCCAGGTCGCCGGTGGAGTCCGGGCGTTCGGCCATCCCGCGGGCGGCGGCCGCGATCGACGCCGCGGGCTGTGCCGCCACGATCGAGCGAACGTCGCCCCACAGCTCCTCGCCCGCCGAGTCCGACAGGAGCGGGCCGGGGCTCTCCACGAGGAACCCGTTCCCCTCGGCCTCGAGGCGGGCGGAAAGGTCGAGCCGGCGCTGCCGCCCGGCGTCGTCGTCCGCGCCGGAGCGGGTGTTCGCGAGGACCAGCCCGCGGAACCGCTGCGGCTGCTGCCGCCACATCTCGAATGCCACGTAGCCGCCCATCGAGATCCCACACACCACGGCCGAGTCGGCGTTCGCCGCGTCCATCGCCGCGAACACCGCCCGGGCGGCGCCGTCCATCGTCATCGTCGGACCGGCGGCCGGCGAGCCGCCGAACCCCGGGAGCGACGGCGCCAGCACCTGCACCACGCCCGAAAGCGCCCCATCCTGGAAGTCCCACATCGACCCGTCCAGCGGGAACCCGTGGATCAGCACCAGCGTGTCGCTCATGTCGTGTCTCCTTCCGAGGGAACGGGGGGTCAGCGGGCCGGGGCGCCCTTGGGAAACGCCACCCGGAGCGCCCCGGGCAGTGACTCGAACACCGCCGGCAGCGGCACCGACCGCTCCCCGTCGGCGTACACGTCGAACGGCCGGTCGGCCGCGATCTCCACCCGGGCTCCCCTCAGCATGGTGACCTTGGGATGCGAGACGTGCGTGCCCCGGAACACCTTCGGGAACGCCCGCAGGAACGCGCTCCTCGACATCCCGCCGACCACGCAGACCTCGAGCAGCCCGTCGGTGAGCGATGCCCCGGCCGCGACCCGCATCCCGCCGCCGTAGGACTCGCCGTTCCCGACGGCGATGAGCATGCCCGAGAGCGAACGCTGCTCGCCGTCGACCGTCACCTCGAACTGCGCGGGCGTGAACCGCCGCAGCGTGCTCACGACGGAGGCCACGTACTTCGCCGTTCCCTGGGCCTTCCACTTCATGTTGTTGGCGGTCTCGTTGACCTCCGAGTCGAACCCGGCCCCGGCGACGTTGATGAAGGTCGAGGAGCGGCCGTCGCCGGTCACCTTGGCGGCGTCGACCTGCCGGAGGTCGGGGTCGGCAAGGGCGGCCAGCGCGTCGAGCGGCTTCTTCCGGTTGATCCCGATGAACCGGGCGAAGTCGTTCCCGGTGCCGGTGGGGATCACGCCCAGGGCGGTCTCGGTGCCCACGAGAGCGCCGCCGACCATGCCGGCCATGCCGTCGCCGCCCATCGCGGCGACGATCTCGGCGCCGGCCTCCGCGCTCTCCCTGGCGATTCGCGGCGGGTCCTCGGCCGAGCGCGACACTCGGACCTCGGCGTCGAGCCCGAGGGTCTGGATCGCCTCACGAACCTTCGGCAGGAGCTTGGCGGACCGGCCGCGGCCGCTGCTGGGATTGACCAGGACGACGATCCTGCTGCCCACTCCCTCGCCCCTAGGAGGCCGTGGGTGTGGGGGCAGGCGTCCCCGACCCGGAGCCCGGGCCGTTCCCGCCGGAGCCGGAGCCCGATCCCGAGCCCTGGTTCTTCCCGCCGGAACCCGTGGAGCCCTTGCCGCCCGAACCCTTGCCGCCGCCGTTGCCCTCGCCGCCGCCGGAGCCCGAGCCCTTGCCGCCCGTGCCGGACGCGCTCGGCTTGGGCGAGGGCGCCGTCGAACCAGAGGCCGACGGCCGCGGGCTCGCGGACCCGGTCGGCTGCGGGCTTGCCGACGCGGAAGGCGACGGGGCCGGCGACGACGGCGGGGTCGGCGTCGGCGTGGGCTCCTGCGCGGGGAACGGGTTCAGCGGAAGACCGACGGCCAGCTGCTGGTTGATGGCCTTCTGGTAGCCGTCCTGGAACAGCTTGGCCGCGATCGGGGTGAGGGACTGCGCGGACTTGATGTACGCGGCCTGCTGGTCGCCCGTGGAGTTGGCCGCGAGCGTCATCTGCTTGCCGATCTGGTTGTACAGCAGCAGGCTCCTGACGATCATCTCCTGGCCGTCCTGGAGGTCGAGCAGGTCGGGGAACCGCTGTGAGTGCACCAGCCTCGGCACGTCCATACCGTGCACCTGGCGGGCCGCCGCTGCGGACGACACGGTCACGTTCTTCGCGTAGCTGAGGGCGTCCGCCGTGCTGAGCTTGCCCGACTGGAGGTCGGCGAGCTGCGTCGGCAGGTCCTGCCACGTGGCGACCTGGGTTCCGCCGGCGAGCGGCTGCGCGACCTCCTGCAGCATCTGGTCCAGCCGGAGCACGACCTGCTGCACGGCGGCCTGCTTGTCGTGCGCCTCGGCCTGCACGGCGGCCTTGTGGTTGTTCGACAGGTGGATGAGCCACAGCGACATGCCGATCGCCACGACGGCGACCGCTGCGACGCCGAGGGCCGTCCACCGCACCCACCGGCGCTGGAACAAGGGCTTCGGCGGCTCCACGTAGCCGGGGCGCGGGGCCCTCGTGACGGTCCGCTGCCCTGATTTGGCCTTGCCCTTGCCCTTGATCGCCATGCGAGCCTCTCGTTCGGTTCTTCGTGGGTTGTACGTCGGACGGTGGAAAAGCGGCCCTTCAGGATACCGGCCTCACCGCTTCATGAGGCGGGTGATCCAGATCGTGGCCTCGTAGAACACGACCATCGGGATCGACATCGCGAGCAGGGTGAACGGGTCCTGGCTGGGCGTGATCACCGCCGCGAAGATCACGATGAACAGGATCGCGAACCGCCGCCACTTGCGCAGCTGCGCGCTCGAGATGACGTGGATCCACGACAGGAAGATCAGCACCAGCGGGAACTCGAACGACAGCCCGAACGCGAGCGTGAGCAGCAGGACGAAGCTGATGTACTTCGAGGCGTCCGGCAGCACGACCACGTTCGATCCGGCGAACCCGAGCAGGAAGTGCAGGCCCTTCGGCAGCGTCCAGTACGCGAAGAACGCCCCGAGGCCGAACAGCAGGAGCGACGACAGGATGAACGGGACGGTGAGCCGGCGCTCCTGCTCCGTGAGCCCCGGGGTGATGAACCGCCACAGCTGGAACAGCACGACCGGCAGGGCGATCCCGAGCCCGACGTACAGCGCGATCTTCAACCGCACCAGGAACGGCCCGACGACGCCCTGCACGAACACGTGCTCGCAGGACTTCAGCCCCGGCGGGCGCGAGCCGAGCGGCAGCGAGCGGCACGCGTCGGTGTAGGGGTTGAGGATCAGGTGCAGGACCGGGTTGTAGAGGAACCACCCCGCGATCCCGCCGATCGCGATCGCGATCAGGCAGATGAACACCCGCCGGCGGAGCTCCTCGAGGTGCTCCACCATGGTCATGGAGCGTGACGGGTCGCGCTCGGTCTTCCTCAACCACCTCGGAATCCGGATCGTCGCCACGGGCAGCTCCGACTACGAGGCGTCGGGTGCGCCGCCGCCCGACCCGGCCGGGTCGCTCCGCCCCCTGCGGCGGCGCCTGCCGCCCTCGGCTGCTGCCGCTGCTACCGCGGACTCGGGCTTCGGATCGTCGGCGGGGTCGGTCGTGTCGGCCTCGGTGGCATCTGCGGCGACTGGGGTGACGTTCGCCTCGGACGCGTCGTCGGCGAC
>DATLUW010000713.1:0-4393 GCA_035577825.1 Actinomycetota bacterium
CGACGACGCTCGTGGACACGCCGTTCTGGGAGGCGGTGCGACGGGGGCTCGACCGGGGGCTGACCTACGCGGGGTGCAGCGCGGGGATCGCGGCCCTCGGCGAGGTGGCGCCCGACAGCACGTCGAACGACCCCACGAGCGCCCACTTCTGGCGGGTGGGGCTCGGGCTGTTCCCGAAGATGTACTTCGGGCCGCACTGGGACGCGCTCGACACCTACGTGCCGGGCCTCCGCCAGACGATCATCGCCTCGATCCCCGGCGACAGCCGGCTGCTCGCCGTCGACGAGGACACGGCGGTGGTGGGGGACGGTTCGACCTGGCGGGTCATCGGCGTGGGCCAGGCGGCGCTGCTGGTGGACGGCGAGTGGTCGGACTACCCGGCCGGGTCGACGTTCGAGGCCGAGCTGCAGCGGCGCCACTGAAGCGCGTCAGATCCAGCGCTTGCGCTTGAAGAAGAACCACAGCGCGACCGCCGAGCCGAACATGATCGCCACCACGCCGGCGAACCCCCACGACCTGCTGTCGCCCGGCGGCGGCCACAGCCGGTAGTTCGTGCCGTAGATGCTCGCGATGAGCGTCGGGATGGCGATGATCGCAGCCCACGCGGAGAGCTTCTTGTTGACCTCGTTCAGCATGTCGCCCTGGAGGCTGCGGGTGAGGTCGATCACCGCCGAGGCAAGGTCGTCGATGTTCCGAACCTGTGCGCCGAGCCGGATGACGTGGTCGTGCACGTCGCGGAACAGCAGGTCGGTGCGGTCGTCCTCCTCGTCGCCCGCCCGCCGCTGTTCCTCCTCGGTCTGCAGCGTCTCGACCACGGCGGCGACCGGCAGCGCGTAGCGGCGGAGCATCGACACCTGCTGCTTGATCGAGTAGAGCAGGGACTGGCTGGGGAGCTCCTCCGCGCTCTTCGCGGGCTGGCGGGCTCCGCGGCTCGAGGCCCGAAGCGCCTGCGCCTCGAGGTCCTCGACGTCGACATCGAGCCGTCCAGCGGTCAGTTCGTAGTCGTCCACGACCGAGTCGATCAGGGCGTGCAGTGCGCGTTCGACGTCGAGCTCGGCTGGGTCGACCTTCTGCAGCCGCGTCCGGGCCTCTTCGACCAGCCGGCCGGCGCCGTCGTGCAGTAGCAGCACGTACCCTTCCGACGCGAACACGGCGATCTGCCGGTCCTCGAGCTGATCGTGCAGCTCGTCGAGCTGGAACGCCACGACGAACCGGTGGCGTTCGTACGTCTCGATCTTCGGCCGCTGCCGCGTGCTCAACGCGTCTTCCATCGCGAGCGGATCGAGCCCGAACCGTTCGGCGACCTCCCGCGCCTCCCCGCGCGAGGCGCGGAGGTCCACCTCGAGCCAGGTGAGGTGCCCCTCCCGCTGGCAGGCGTTCGCCGCCTCGTCGAGGTCGTCGAACTCGACCCAGCCGGCATCGGGGTCGCTGCAGAGCGCACGCATCCCGTGGGTTGTACCCACGATGTCCGGGCGGAAGCCCCGCCCGGGGCGCTCGGTCAACCGGTGATCGTGAAGGGCAGCCGGCCGATCAGGGCCGCGCCGCCGCCCCCCACCTCGAACACCCCGACGTCGTACGTTCCGGGCGGCTCGTCGGGGGTCTTGAACTCCAGGTCGTAGTTGCAGGCTCCGTCGACGTTCACCATCCCCAGGAATCGGGTGGCGCCCGGCCCCGGGGCCGGTGCCCTGCCCGCGAGGAGGTCGTCGAGCCGGCCCCCCGTGAGGGCGTCGTCGGGCGCGCCGGGGTCCACGTTCCAGAACACGGCGATCGAACCGCTGGGGCCGGTGACCGTGCCGTCCTCGCTCGTGATCGGAACCCCCCCCGACACGGTGAAGACGGAACGCTTCGAGCGGCCCGACGCGGGTGACAGCGACGGCTCGTACGCGCCCGGCGTGGGGGCGGGGCAGGGCTGCGGCGCGACCGACGCGATGACGGCCCGGGCCGCGGCCCGGTCGTCCGGCGAAGCATCGTTCCCGATCCAGGCGAACGCCTGATAGCGGTGGTCGCCCGCGATGGAGAAGTCGAATCCGAAGCTCGTTCGCCGATCGCTCTGCACGTGGGCGAAGCGCGAGAGCGAGAGCGGGAACGGCGATGCGATCTGCAACTGCCCGTCCCCGGGGAAGCCCGGCCCAACCCCCGGCCCCCCGGCGTAGTGATCGACTCCCACCACCACCGCTGTCGTCGGCAGGCGACCCATCCCGGGCGGCCACCGGCATCCGTCCCTGGTCGCGATGGTGCCGTACGGGGGCGGGACGTCCGCGACGAACAGGCCCGAGGGGTCGAGCTTGCAGTCGCCCTTGATCTTCTGCTGGTGCCAGCCAGGCGGAACGCGCATCGTCAGGCGGGTCCCCGGCACCGCCACCCGCTCCCAGCCGGATGCGATGGCGTCGGGCGTGGTCGAGCCGGTCGACGGCGGGCTGCTGGCGATCGGGCTTCCCCGGCCGTGTGCCGCGATCGACAGCCCTGCCCAGGCCACGCCGCCGACGAACACGGCGACCGCGGTGCCGACGGTCGTCCACCGTACGGCCTGGCGGGTCCGTCCCCGGTGGCGGACGCGATCGAAGAGCCGGTCGTAGGGCGGCTCGTCGTTCCCGGCGTACGTGCCAAGGGCGTCGCCGACCTGCCGATCCCGGACGTCATCCGGAGTGCTCATCTCGCCGTCTCCTCCTCCATGCGGAGCGCCTCGCGCAGGTGCACGCGGGCGCGGTGCAGGTGCACGCGAACGGTCGGCTCGCGCATCCCGAGCAGCCGCGCGACCTCCGCGGTGTCGAACCCAGCCCAATCGCGGAGCACCACCGCCTGGCGCTGGCGGACCGAGAGCGTCCGCAGCGCCCGCGCGATCTCCTCCCGATCGAGCGAGCGCGCCACCTCGTCGCTCGCGGCGGTCTCATCGGTGACCGGTGCCGTTCGAGCTCGGCGGCCCCGCCGGGCGCACAGCCGCATCGCCGTCGTGTACACGAACCCTCCCGCATGGTGGTCGTCGTTGATCGAGCCCCACTTGGACCACAGCCGGGCGAACGCCTCCGCGGCGACGTCCTCGGCCTCGGCGCGGTCGAGCAGCACCAGACGGCACGCCCGGATCACCCGGGCCAGGTGCTCCCGGTAGAACCCCTCGAACGCCGACCGATCAGCCACGCGTGCTCACTGTGTACCAAGCCCGCCCGGGCCGATTCGTTTACGCCGGCGCCCCGAACGGTTGTCGCCGGTGTTCGACGCGGCGTAGCGTCCGGCCGGGTTCCGACCAGGAGACGCGCAGACATGACCGAGATGCACGACCTGCACCGGCGGGCGGGCGAGGCGCTCGCCGTGACCGTTCGCAAGGTGGGCGACGACCAGCTGCACGCCCCGACGCCCTGCACCGAGTGGGACGTGCGCGACCTGCTGCACCACATCACCTGGAGCGATCTGTGGATCGCGCCGCTCGTCGACGGGAAGGACCTCGCGGATGTCGCCCCCACGCTCGATGGTGACGTGCTCGGCGATGACCCGGTGGGCACCACGCTCAGCGGCCTCGACGAGGCGAGCGATGCGTTCGAACGGGCCGGCGACCGCCTCGTGCAGCTCTCGCGCGGGATGACCCCGGCCACGATCTACTGCTTCGAACGGATGAACGATCTCGTGGTGCACAACTGGGACCTGGCGAAGGGCATCGGCATCGAGGTCGAGCTCGACGAGGAGTGCATGCGGGTCGCGCTCGACGGGTTCCGGCCGATGGAGGCCGCCATGCGGGCGGCCGGCGAGCTGGGGCCGGACGTCGAGGTCCCCGACGACGCGTCGCTGCAGGTCCGCTACCTGGCGTTCTTCGGCCGCCGCGCCGACTGGTCGCCGCCGTCGCCGGACGGATCCCTGTCGTAAGGGGGCTGAGCCGAGGCGCTCGCGGACGGGAGGTAGGCCGCCAGGAGCCCCGCCTCGGCGCGGAGGCGCGTGGCCCGCACCGCATCGCCGATTCGGTCGTAGTGCTCGGCAGCCGTCATGCGTTCGTCGACCTGCTCGCGGATGATCGCCGCCATGTCGGCCTCGGAGAGCACCCGCCGGGGAGCCTCGCCGGCGCCCAATCCCGGCACCGAGCCCGCGACGTGCCGCCCGCCGGTCGCGGACGTCGTGTCGGGGGCGATCTCGACGGCCTCGGCGTTGCCGATCGCGGCGATCGCCGAGCGGAGGGCGGAGACGGCAACGGCGTCACGGGCCTTCATCGCGGCCGTGAGGTCGACGCGGAGCCGGTCCTGCATGGACGCTGATGGTGGCAGAACATCGCCGAACGCCTCACGGGAATACCCGCCCGGGCGTTCCGATTGGAGATGAGCATGCAGCGGCCGAGGACGGATTCGAACGGCGCGGTGGATGCCGCGCTGATGCTCGTCGTCCTGATGTGGGCGCTCACGTTCTCCACGTT
>DATLUW010000714.1:0-9436 GCA_035577825.1 Actinomycetota bacterium
CACACGTCGGCCATGGTCGCGGCCACGAGCCGGGCCAGGCGGGTCAGGCTGTCGTCGAAGTCCAGCGAGGAGCCCAGCACCGTGCTCGCCTCGAGGAGGAACCGCAGGCGGTTCCGCGCGGCCTCTGCTTCGGCGAGGGCCTGGTCGACGGGGATGGAGGAAGTCGACATCGAAGAAGGGTCGAACAAGCGCAGCGGGTCGCCGTCGAGTGTATCGAGCGGCTGCGAAAGCAGGAAGTCGAGCTCGGTGGGGGGCCGCGGCGCGGGCATCGCCGTGGCCGTCAGCCGGCCGGCAGCAGGTGCGGGCTGCGGTTGCGCCGCCGGGCCCGGCGGAGCGCCCGGCGTTCGTCCTCGGAGAGGCCGCCCCACACGCCGGCGTCCTGTCCGGTGGACATGGCCCATTCGAGGCACTCGTCGCGGACGATGCACTCGTGGCAGACGAGCTTCGCGGCGTCGATCTGGACGGCGGCCGGTCCCGTGGTGCCGACGGGGAAGAACAGCTCGGGATCCTCGTCCCGGCAGCGTGCATAGTGAACCCAGTCCATGGGCGTTCCCCCCGGTTCGATCCACGCGCTCGGGCTCCCGGCTCCCCCACCGGGGCGCGGCAAGGGCCGGAGTATACTGAGGCCTCTTTCGCGGAATCAATGGTCGCAGTGGATTTCCCCACCGAACATTTCCCCTTGATCGTCGCGCACCGGGGGGCATCCGCGACATTTCCGGAGAACACGCTCCGGGCATTCGATGAAGCCGTCGTCGCGGGCGCTCCGGCGGTGGAGTTCGACGTCCGGCTGTCGGCCGACGGGGTGGCCGTGGTCATCCACGATGCGGACGTCTCGCGGGTGTCGAACGGGACCGGGTTCGTCCACGAGCTGACGGCCGACGAGCTGCGCGAGCTGGAGCTGACCGGCGGTGGGCGCATCCCGACGCTCCGCGAGGTGCTGGATCTGCTCTCCGGCCGGGCGGGGGTCGACGTCGAGATCAAGAACATCCCGGGTGAGCCGGCGTTCGACTCGCCGAAGGAGGCCGTGCTGGAGGCCTGCCTGGCCGAGCTGGCCGGATTCGACGGGCCCGTGATGGTGACCTCGGTCAACTGGCTGACGATCGAACGCTGCCGCGAGCTGGCGCCGGAGATCCCGACCGGGTTCATCACGTTCGCGCTCATCGACCCGCGGGCTGCGTTCGTCTACGCCCGCGATGCGGGGCATCCTTGGGTGATGCCGAACGCGGCGCCGCTGCTCGAAGCGGGGGACCCGTTCGTGCAGGAGGTGCACGCGGCCGGGATGCGAGTGGGGACGTGGGTGGTGGACGACCGGGAGCCGTTCGCGCAGCTGCTCGCGATGGGCGTCGACGCCGTGGCGACGAACGACCCCCTGCTCGGCGTCGCCGCGCGGGGGGAGTTCCTGGCCTGGGAGCGCGGGGGGACCTTCCGGGACTGACGCGGCCGGGCCGTGTCAGCCCTCGAGGCCCTCGCGGAGCGTCGTGAGGGTCTTCGCGAGGAGCCGGGACACGTGCATCTGGGAGATCCCGAGCTTGTCGGCGATCTCGCTCTGGGTCATCCCCTTGAAGAACCGCAGGTAGAGCATCGTCTGCTCCCGCGGCGGGAGCTGGTCGAGGAGCGGCGTGAGGCTCGTCCGGTACTCGAGCAGCTCGATCATCTCGTCCTCGGACCCGATCTGGTCGCGGAGGGCGAGGTCCTCGTCCCCGGTCGGGGCGTCGAGCGAGGTCAGCGTGTAGGCGTGGGCGGACTCCAGGCCTTCGAGCACCTCGTCCTCGGTCGTCCCGGCGGCCTGGGCCATCTCGGCCACCGTGGGCGTCCGCCCGAGCTCCTGGGAGAGCTTCCCCGTGATGTCGCCGAGCTGGAGGTTCAGCTCCTGCAGGCGGCGCGGGACCCGGACCGCCCACCCCTTGTCGCGGAAGTGGCGCTTCAGCTCGCCGACGATCGTGGGCGTGGCGTAGGTGGAGAACTCCACCGCGCGGTCCGGGTCGAACCGGTCGACGGCCTTGATCAGACCGATGGTGGCGACCTGCACGAGGTCGTCGAGCGGCTCTCCGCGCCCGGCGAACCGCCGCGCGAGGTATTCGACGAGGCCGAGGTGCAGCTCGATGAGCTCCTGGCGGACCTCCGGGTCGTGCGACTCCCGGAACGCCGCGAACAGCTCCTTCACGTGGTCGCGGTCCGGCACCCCCCGGCGGATCGTCGAGGTCACCCCCCCGCCCGGGGGACGAGCAGGGCGAGGCCCGTCCTGCCGTTCGAGAGCTCGGGGCGGATGTCCCGGGCGATCGCCTCGAGGATCACCCTGGACCACTCGGAGAGGAGCTCCCTGCCGACTCGGCGCTGGCCCTCCGTCGTCGCCGCGATGTCGATGCCGTCGGCCCCCGGGGTGAGCTCCATGACGATGCCCGAGGGCGACTCCGTGACCGCCATCAGTCGGGAGCAGACCTCGTCCACCACGATCTGCAGCTCGGTGATGCGGTCGATGGGGAAGTCCATCCGCGCGGCCAATGCCGAGGCGGCTGCGCGCAACAGCGCGACGTGAGCGGTGTCGGCCGGGATGCGGATCGTGACCACGTCGGACATCAGGCGCATTCTACGCACGCCCCGCCGAGGCCGGTTTCCGGCGATGCGCGGCGGGCCGCTCGCGCCGTCGCCCGGCTCGAGCGGGCGGACGGCGCCGGTAGCATCGGTCGGCCGTGCTGAAGCGCAGGCGAATCCCCCCGGAGCTCGAGGCGGCCCACGCCGCCTTCGAGGCCACGCTCGGCCGCGTCGAGCGGGCCAAGGAGGACCTGGTGAGCGCCGTCCCGAGCGCGAGGGCGCCCGGCCGTTCGCTGGCCGAGGCGCTCGCGGACTACGAGGAGGGCCTCCGGGAGGCGAAGCGGACCATGCCGGGCTGGCGCCGCGCCGAGACCGAACGGGACTGGGCCGCGTGCGACCGCGGGATCGACGAGGCGGTCGGGCTGGCGGAGCGGTTCCGGCTCGGCACGCGGGAGCTCCCGTTCGACGCGCTCATGTTCGCGCTGCAGGACCTCATGGTGCCGCTCGAGGCATTCGAGCAGGCCGTGCGGGGGTGGCGCCGGCTCCGGCGCTGATCAGCGCCGGAGCCCGCCTGGTGCGCGACGAACACGAAGGGGCGGCGCGCGCAGCGCGCCGCCCCTTCCCACCCCGGACGAACGGGGGTTCAGATCCTCGCGTAGTAGATGAACTGCAGGTACCTGCCGTTCGGCGGGAAGAGGTCCCGCATGTCCGTCCAGACCAGGTTCGCCTTGCCGTCAGAACCGTAGGCGACCGAGATGTAGTCGCCGTGGAACAGCGTGCACGGCTTGCAGCCCGGCACGAACGACCGGAAGAACACCGACTGCCGCGGGTGCGACAGCTCGGTCGTTGCCTGCTGCTCCGTGAACGCCAGCCCGCCGGCCGGGCTCGTCGCGAACGTCGTGCCGTACTTGTTGAGCGACGAGGTGTAGCCCCGGTCGTGGTAGATGACGCCGACGTGCCCGTTCACGGGGTTCACGTCGACCCACGGGAACCACTGGTCGTTCCCGATCTGGCCGAGGTCCGGCGAGTTCACGTTGAACGGGCCGGTCCACACCGAGGCCGCGTCCGGCTTCACCATGATGAAGACGTCGGT
Source organism: Actinomycetota bacterium (assembly GCA_035577825.1). Classification (GTDB taxonomy): domain Bacteria; phylum Actinomycetota; class UBA4738; order UBA4738; family JACQTL01; genus DATBHM01. The sequence continues at coordinate 3,626 of DATLUW010000714.1, forward strand.
CTCGGTCTGCGGGTTGGGATCGTCGTGGACGCCGTTGCTGTTGTCCTGGAACACGAGGTACAGCCGGCCGTTGTGGGTCGGGTCGGCCACGAATCCCTGCGTCTGCGGGACGCGCATCTGCTGGTTCGTGAGCGTCTGCCGCCCGCTGGCGTTGATCGGGTAGTCGTCCGCGCCGTCCTCCATGCCGACGACGAAGGACGGGTCGCTCCACGTCGCGCCGCCGTCCGAGGACGACACCAACAGGTACTGCTGGTCGAACTCGTCCGGCGACTCCCACAGCGACATGTTCTGCTCGTTGATGAAGGTGACGTAGACGGTGCCGTCCGGCGCCACGCTCGGAACCGAGAACTGGTCGTCGTTGCAGGCGCCCGGCCGGTCGGCCTCCACGAACGTGCAGAGGGCCGCGTTCACGCCCGAGATCTCCTGCGGCGTGCTCCACGTGTAGCCGCCGTCGGTGGAGTGCGCCTCCATGATCGGCGCCTGGGGCTCCACGATCTCCGCCTGGGCCTTCGACGCCGCGCCGTCGCCCTCTTCCAGGCGGCGGTCGCCGAAGAACGCCGTCCACGTCATGTATGCGGTGCCGTAGTGCGGCGAGGCCGGGTTGTTGTCGACCGTGATCCATTCCTTGTCGTTGAACGGGTCATTGCACCCGCCGCCCGACGCCACCTCCACGACCGTGTTCCATTTCTTCCCGCCGTCCTCCGACACCGACGCAACGACGTCGCCGTCGCAGCCGTTGTTGAGGAAGTTCAGCGACGAGTGGATGACCGTGCCGTGCGCGTCGTCGAACGCGGTCACCGGGTCGGAACCGGTGCGCTTGTTCTGGCCCGGCGCCTCGACCGACATGTCGCCCGTGATCCAGGTCTTGCCGCCGTTGAACGACGTGTAGAACTCGTCGCAGCAGGACTCGTAGTCGTTCGACGAGGCGACCATGTGCAGCGGGTCACCCGGGTCGACCACGATGTTCGGCTCGTTGTTCGGGAAGATCCCGTCGCAGTCGAGGTTGAAGTTCGCCGCGCCCGAGTTGTTGCTGATCTTGCACTCGGTCTGCGAGGCGCTGTCGCCGTCGTTCAGCGACGCGACCTGCGAGTTGTGGTGCTTGTGGCCGGCCCCCATCCCCTGCTGCGCGAGCGGGTAGAGGATGCCGTGTGACGGCCTGCCCGCGGTCGGCTTGCTGCTGTTGTGGGTCCCAGTTGCGCTCGCCCATTGGCCCGCCGCGAGCGACAGCGCCGCGACGAGCACGATCAACACACGTGCTCTCTTCATGCCAACCCTCCCCTGGGTCTCGGCTGCCCCGAGGTATATCACGGAGCTATGTGCGCGAGACAAGTGGTCAAAAGCACCCTGGGCGCGGATCAGATCGGGGCGCGCAGGTACAGGCCCCAGTAGCCGGCCCACGGCCCGTAGCGGGCGGCGACGGCCCGGAGGTCATCGTCGGTGTATCCCGGCCCGTAGAGCGGCCGGGCCGCCCGGAGGAACGGCTCCGTCACCGGCATCGTCTCCATCCGCCCCAGCCCCCGGAACAGCACGAACGCCGTCGACCAGTCGCCCACGCCGTCGATCGAACGGAGCCAGGCCTCCACCTCCCCGACGGGCGCATCGCGCAGGAACGCGTCGTCGACGTCCACGAACGCCCGCGTCACCGCGGCCAGGTACCGGGATCGCCGCGGGTTGCGCACCACCTCGGCCACCGCGTCCTCGCCGGCCGCGGCGAGGACTTGCGCTGCGGGGAACGCCGTGAGCCGGTGGCCGTCCATCTCCACCGCGTCGCCGAACCGCTCGGTGAGCGCGTCCTTCACCCGCCGGGCCATCGGGATCGGCTGCCGTTGGCTGAGCACGGCCCAGCACGCCGCCTCGAACGGACCCGGGAACCGCACGTGGTGCATCCCGTGCAGCTCGCGCTCCCGGGCGGCCATGGGCGGGTCCTCGGCGACGATCGCGAGGAAGGGACCGAGGTCGTCGTCGATGCTCAGGTAGTCGGCGACCCGCCGGACGGCGGCTTCGCCCATCGCGTCGTCGACCCGCCCGGCCCCCGCGACCTCCACCGCCAACCGCGGGCGGCCCGCGTCGCCCGTCGACTCCGTGCGGGTCGCCACGGCAGCGCCTTCGACCCGGAAGGCCTTCCACAGCCGCCCGCCGTCGACGACCTGCTCGCCCGACCCCGGCCGGAACCCCGCGGCGAACCGCAGCGACAGGTCGAAGTCGAACGGCGGCGCCGGCTCGAGGACGCCGCCGCTCACGCGGGGACGCCCGGTCCGGCGCCGCGGAGGATCGAGCCGACCAGGTGGCGCACGTACGGTTCGTCCTCGAAGGGGGTCCCCTCGCGGTCGACCGCCGTCGCCGCCCCGCCGACCAGCGACTCCAGGATGGCGTGGGCGAAGCACGTCCCCAGCACCTCGCGGCCGAGGAGATCGGGCTCGGCCGCCGCCGCGATCCGCCCCAGGCGCTGCTCGGCGTCCACGTAGGCCCGGACCGCACGGATCGCCCGCATCGGGCCCCCGTTCTCGCGCCCCCAGGCGGCCCGCTGCTCGGCCATCAGGCGAGGGTCGGACAGCTGCGCGCCGACGAGCGGCGTGATCCCCCGGTAGAACCGGAGCGCCTCCAGCGCGACCCGCTCGAGGTTTCCGGCGACGGTGTCCTGGCCGGCCCGGCCGGGCAGCTCCTCCACCATCACGAAGAACGACTCGAACCGGTCGAACATGACCGCGTGCACCAGCGCGTGCTTGTCGGGGAAGTAGCGGTAGATCGACCCCTCGGCGCACCCGGCGCGCTCGGCGATCGCCCGCGTCGTCGCGGCCAGGAACCCGCCCTCGGCGATCAGCTCGCCGGTGGCCCGCAGGATCTCGTCGCGGGTGCGGCCCGCGGTTCGCTCAGTGACCACCCGCCCCGCCCTCCCCCTGGCCGACGTGTGTCCGGACGAACACGAACGACACCACCGAGGCGAGGAGCGCGAACCCGACGGCCACCCACAGCCCGACGTGCATCGCATGGGTGAACGAGGCCTTGACCGCCTCGATCGCCTGCGCGGGCGCTCCCGGCGGCGTGTGCCCGGACGCGGCGCCCGAGGAGCTCGCCCGGTCGACGATCGCGTGTGCCTGCTGCGACGGCACCCCGAACCCGATCAGCTTCGCCAGGAAGTCTCGCTTGAACACCGAGGTCACGATCGCCCCGAGCAGGGCGATCCCGAACACCCCACCGAGCTCGCGGCTGGTATTCGTGGCCGCCGACGCGACGCCCGCCCGCTGGACGGGCACGCTCGCCATCACGGCCGCGGTCATCGGCGCCATCGTCGAGGCCATCCCCGCCCCCATCACGATCATGGCCGGCAGGATCACCGTCAGGTACGACGAATCCGGCTGCGCCCGCGTCATCAGCGCCAGCCCGAGCGCCAGCGTCGCGGTCCCGAACGTCATGAACCACCGCGACCCGTACTTGTCGGAGAGCCGTCCGGCGACCGGCGCGATGATCAGGATCATCACCGTGAACGGGAAGAGCCGGATGCCTGCCTGCACGGGGCTGAACCCCCGCACGTTCTGCAGGTACAGCGACAGGAAGAACGTCGTCCCGAACAGCGCGAAGAACACGGCGGCCGCGACGACGTTCGACGCGGCGAACGTCGGGATCTTGAAGAACGAGAGCGGCAGCATCGGGTATTCGCGCCGCGACTCGATCACGAAGAACGCGATCAGCAGGGCGGCCGCGAGGCCGAACGCCGCGAGGATCAGCCCGTCGGTCCAGCCCCGGTCGTTCCCCTCGATGAGGGCGTAGACCAGGAAGAACAGCCCCGCGGTCCCGGTCACCAGGCCGGGCGGGTCCAGCCGGCGCGACTTCGTCGGGTCGCGGGACTCGCGGACCACGATCAACGCCATCGTGGCGCCGATGATCCCGATCGGCACGTTGATGAAGAAGATGCTCTGCCAGGAGACGTGCTCGACGAGGAACCCGCCGATCAACGGGCCGACGGCGATGGCAAGCCCCGACATCGCGGCCCAGATGCCGATCGCCGCGCCGCGCTCCTTCCCGCTGAACGTCGCGGTGATGATCGACAGGGTCCCGGGGAGCAGCATCGCGGCGCCGAGCCCCTGGAGCGCCCGGAACGCGATGAGCTGTTCGATGCTCTGGGAGAGCCCGCACGCGAGCGATCCCACGACGAACACGCCGAGCCCCGCCAGGAAGAACCGCTTGCGTCCGTACAGGTCGCCGAGCGCCCCGCCGGTCAGCATGAAGGACGCGAACGTCAGCGTGTACGCGTCGATGATCCACTGCAGGCCGGACACGCCCGTCGACAGCTTCGTCTGGATCGTGGGCAGCGCGACGTTCACGACCAGGTTGTCGAGCATGGGCATGAACAGCCCGAACACCATGGCCACCAGGACCCACCACCGCCGGGGGTCGGGGGCCTCCATCGCCGAGGTCGCGGGCCGGACCTGCAGCGTCTCCGACATCGTTCACCACCTCCCGCTCTCGATGTGAGTGAGCGTTCGCTCACTATGAGTGAGCACTCACTCATCTGTCAACCAGGGGCGGCTCCGAGGCACGACCGGGCACGGAAACGCTTCGGGTGCTCGACCTGTTGACGGTTTGGTTCCGCCTTGCAATACTTGCGCGATGCAAACTTCTCGCAACGCAACCATCGAACGCAGTCCGGCGGAGGACGGCGCGTTGATGGAGCAGGCGGAGCACTTCGAGGCCCACTGGGCCGAGGTGATCCGGTTCCTCCTCAACAAGAAGCTCCGCTCGAGCATCTACCAGGGCCCGGAGGGCGAGCTGTCGCACGCCGAGCTGGCCGCGATCGACCTCCTCGCCGACCGCGAGTGCCGCATGAGCGACCTCGCGGCTCGCATCGGCCTGTCGGAGAGCTCGACCACCCGCCTGGTGGACCGGCTGGCGGCAGCCGGCCTCGTGGAGCGGGGGACCTCGCCCACGGACCGGCGCCTCGTCACCGCGGGCCTGACGACGCAGGGGCGCGCGACCCTCGGCCGGATGCGCTCAGCCCGCTGCGACTTCCTCAAGGAGATCCTCGTGACGCTCCCTGAAGACGAGCGCGCCGAGCTGGTCCGGCTGTTCGGCCGCATCGCGGAGGAGCTGCGGACGCGGGAGGAGGTGCGCGCATGACCCGCCGCCAGATCTTCATCGTGTTCGGCGGCGTCATGCTCGGGCTGTTCCTTGCGGCGCTCGACCAGACCATCGTCGCGACGGCGCTGCCGTCGATCGTGAAGGACCTCCACGGCGCCCAGCACCTGTCGTGGGTGGTGACGGCGTACCTGCTCACCTCGACGGTGACGGTGCCGCTGTACGGGAAGCTGTCCGACCTCATCGGGCGGCGCACGCTCTTCATCTTCGCCATCTCGGTGTTCCTGGTGGGCTCGGCACTTTCGGGCCTCTCCCAGAACATGGGCCAGCTGATCCTGTTCCGGGGCATCCAGGGGCTCGGGGCCGGCGGCATCATCCCGCTCGCGCTGATCGTGATCGGCGACCTGTTCTCGCCGCGCGAACGCGGCCGGTACCAGGGGTTCACCGGCGCGATGTTCGGGCTCTCCTCGGTCATCGGGCCGCTCCTGGGCGGGTTCCTGACCGACCACGTGTCCTGGCGATGGATCTTCTACGTGAACATCCCCATCGGTGCGGTCGCCCTGTTCGTCATCGTGACCACGATGCACCTGCCGTTCACACGTCGGGAGCACAAGATCGACTACCTGGGCGCCGCGCTCCTCACGGGCGCGGTCGTGTGCCTGCTGCTCGTCGCCACGTGGGGCGGCGTGACGTACGGGTGGGGGTCGCCCTCGATCATCCTGCTGTCCATCGCGTCGG
>DATLUW010000715.1:0-4920 GCA_035577825.1 Actinomycetota bacterium
CCGCGCTCCGCGCGCTCCGGGCCTCAGCCATGCGGGACCCCCTCTCTCGGTCGTTCCGCCCGCCGCGGACCCGGTCGGCTCACCGCGACGGGGCCGCCTCGGCCATCGGCCGGGGTTCCCGCGCGAACCGGATCTCGAGCCGGTCGTCGACGAACGACGCATCGCGGATCGCGAGCCGCTGGAGCGTCTGCGGCAGGATCAGGTTGCGCTTGTACGCGCCCACCTTGACGAACAGCTCGTCGCCCCGCCGGTGCATGTCGAGGTCCTCCCGCTCCGCGAACGGCAGCCGCATCGAGAGCACATAGGCCTGACCGCGCTTGCGGACTCGGATCGGCTCCTCGACATGGAGGATCGCGGACGGGTCGAGCTCGCCGTACACCTCGTCGGCCATCTTCCCGAGCAGCTCGAGTCCGACCATCTCCTGGTCGAACAGCTTCGCGGTGAGGATCGGCACCGGCTCGAACGACTCGTGGACGGTCGCCAGGTGCTCGGCCTGGATCTCCTTCCACTTGCCGAAGTACGGATCGGTGACCGTCTCGGGGATGATGCGGTTCACCACGACGGCGTCGACGCGGTAGCCGAACAGCGACAGGTACGTGTAGGTCCGGCGGGCCTCCGCGATCACCATCTTCTCGGGGTTCACGACGAGGCGGACGCTCGACACGGACTCGTCGATCAGGATGCGGCGGACGGCCTCGAGGTTCCGGTGGAGCTTCTCGACGCTCGCGAAGAACCGGTCGTCGGCGATCGGGAGCGACGTGATCTTCGTGACCAGCGGCCTGAGCGTCTTCACCACCCGGCGCTCCACCGGGAAGATCCGCTCGATGTACCAGTTCATGATCTCCGGCAGGCTGAGCAGCCGGAGCGTCTCGGCCGTGGGCGCGCAGTCCACCACCAGCAGGTCGTAGCGGCCCGATTCGACGTGCTGCTTGACGTCGATGAGGCTGAAGATCTCGTCGAGGCCGGGGATCACCGAGAGCTCCTCGGCCTGGATCGTGTCCACGCCGGCCCAGTTCATCAGCGAGATGAAGTACTCCTGGATCTCACGCCAGTTCTGCTCGAGCCGCTCCTGGGCGTCGATCTGCTGCGCCCACAGGTTCTCGGCGAGCTCCGTGGTCTGCGACGCGATCTCGACGTCGAACGAGTCCGCCAGCGAGTGCGCGGGGTCGGTGGACATGACCATCACGCGCTGTCCGGCGCGCGCGGCCGCGGCGGCCGTCGACGCGGCGACCGTGGTCTTGCCGACGCCGCCCTTCCCGGTGAACAACAGGACCCGCATGGCGGCTACAGACTAGCGGTTCGGACTTCCCGGCCGCCCTCGGGCACGGCGTGCGGCCCCCGGCGGACCCGCGCGGTCAGCTTCCCTCGACGCGCTTCTTCAGGCCCTTCAGCGCCCCGTCGACGATCTGGCGCTCACCCTGCTTGCGGATGAACCCGGGCACCTTCATCTTCAGGTCGATCGTCATCCGGTAGGTGACCTTGGTCTCCCGGGCGTCGAGCTCGTCGAGCTCGTACTCGCCCTTGATGTCCTTGATCCCGCCCTCGATCTCCTTGGTGGTCCACGACACGCCGCCGTTCGACGGCTTGTAGATGTAGGCGAGGACGTAGCGAACGTCGCCGATGACCGGCGCCTTGACCTGCATCTCGACCTCGGACGCCCGGCCCTGCGAGTCCGTCGCCATGACCCTGGCGGACTTGATGTCGTTCCACTCGGGGTAGGACTCGAAGTCCTCGATGACGGCCATCACGTCCCCGGCCGATGCGCTGATGGTGATGGAACCCTCGGTCTGCTCCGCCACGTCCCCTCCTTCGCTCTCCTCGCGGATGACGCCTGTTAGTCCGCGACCTCGTACGTCCACCCGCGCCCGTTCGCGCGGAAGTGCCCGACATTCACCAGCTCGGTCCGCCCGATCCCGCCGCGATCCACGAGCGGCTGGTGGACGTGCCCGAACAGCGCGTACCGCGGCTGGCGTTCCTGGATGAACGACAGCAGCGGCACGGATCCCGGTTCGAACTTCGCCGCCACGATGTCGTAGCAGTACCACGGGATGCGCGGCGGCATGTGCGTGCCGATCACGTCGACGTCGCCCAGCGCCTCCAGCTTTCCCGTCCAGTCCTCGTCCGGAACCTCCCCGGGCACCCCGAGCGGCGTCCGGACCCCGCCGCCGACGAGCCCCCACCGCAGGCCGGCGAGCTCGAACGCATCACCGTCGACCAGGCGGACGCCGTCCGGGATCATCGAGCGGAGCAGGTCGGGGACGTCGACGTTCCCGTACGTGATGACGCTCCCCTCGGGCATCGCCTCGAGCACGTCCTCGTACTGCTCGCGGGCCAGCTCGGCGAACCGCGCGCGGAAGTCCAGCTCGGGGTCGGTGTTCGCCCGGATCGTCTCGCGCGCCTCGTGGAACCGGCCCTCAGCCCGGAGCTGCGCGGCGGCCGCGACGGGCTCCCGGCCGAAGATCTGGACCAGGATCCCGTCCATGTCGTGGTAGTCGATGACGTTGATCAGGTCGCCGAGCACCACGAGCGCGTCGCATTCGGCGGCAGCGGCGCGGAGCATGCCGGCCGCGCCGTGCAGGTCGCTGATCACGGTCACGCGCATCCGCATGAGTCTCGCCCGCCCGCGCCGGACGCGACAACCGGCGATACTTCCGCGCCATGACGGAACCGGTGCGCGGCGTGCTGTTCGACTACGGGCACACCCTCGTCGACTTCGGACGGACCGAGGAGGCGCTGCTCGCCGCGTACGAGGCCATCCGGTCGCGGATCGAGGCCGCGCTGTACATCGAGGCGCCCGAGGTCGGCCACCTCATCGACCGCGTGGCCGGGGAGGTCGACCGTCGCGTCGGCGAGTCCTACGCGGCACGGCGGATGGAGGAGCTCGACCTGATCGCGACCTTCGACGACGTCCTGTCGCAGACGCTCGGGCTGACCGTGCCGGCGGACGTGGTGCGGCACGTGGTGGCGCTCGACCACTCCGCCTACTCGAAGACGATCACGGTCAGCGACGACACGCTGGCGGTGCTCCGGACGCTCGGCGATCGCGGCCTCCGGCTGGGGATCGTGTCGAACGTGACCCTCCTCCCCCACCTGATGCGCGCCGACCTCAACGCGCTCGGCATCCTCAGCCTGCTCGACGCGACGACGTTCTCCAGCGAGGTCGGGACCCGCAAACCCGACCCGGCCATCTTCGCCGACGCCCTGACGAAGCTCGACGTCGACGCGGGGGCGACGGTGTTCGTCGGGGACCGGCTGCTGGACGACGTGGGCGGCGCCCGGGCCGTGGGCATGCGGGCGGTGCTCACGCAGGAGTTCCGGCGGGAGGAGCCCGCCGCCTCGGACGGCCCGCAGCCGGACGCCGTGATCGGGCGACTGAACGAGCTGCCGGAGGTGCTGGACCGCCTGTCCGGGACGGGCTGAGCCGGCCGGTCAGTGGCTGAGGTGGCCGGCCTTGATCACCATCAGGAAGACGGATCCCACGGACATCATCATCAGCGCGGCGACGCTGTAGAGCATGATCTTCGAGGTCACGACCTGGTGGGCGCCGTTCGCCAGCCGAGCCGCGTCGAGCGCCGTCACCCCGTACCACAGCAGTGAGCCGAGGACGAACACGACCGCCATCGGCAGCAGGATCCCGAGCCCGCCGGCCGGGTGGGCCGAGAGCAGCAGGAACGCCGTCGCGGCGCACCACGTGAACAGGATCGCCCGGGCCACGCCCTCGGCCCTGCGACCCAGCACGGCGTGCCCGAGCCCCGGGTACAGCAGCGACCAGCGCGCGGCCTTCGAGGCCGGGACCTGGGGCCGGGCGGCCTCCTCCTTGAACAGCCGGGCGAACGGCGCCCCGCACGACATGCAGGTGTCGCGGGCGAGCGGGTTCTGCGTCTCGCACACGGCGCACGGCCAGGTCGGCACCGGCTTCGCGGGCGCGTCGAGGAACGTCGGCTCGCCGGGCGCCTCGGCGCCGGTCCCGCCGGTCATCGGCGGGGCGAGCCCTTCGGGCTCCGGCACGGTCGGCATCTCCCACAGCTGGTTGAGCAGCGCCGCCGGGGTCGGGCGGCCGGCCGGTGACCGGCGATCCTCGCCGGCGCGGCGGTCGACGGGCGCCCGGCGGACGGCCTCCGTCCGGCGTTCGTCGCCCATCCGGCGATCGACGCGCTCCTGGGCCGGGGGCACCGGCATGGGGGGCGGCGGGACCGACGGATGGCCGGCTCGGGGATCTTCGGCCTGGGGCGCCGCGGCCTGCTTCGTGCCCGAGGGCGACGGCTCGCGGACCAGCCTCGCGTAGCACTGCCCGCACCACTCGTCGCCGGGCGCGGCCAGCGCGCCGCACGTCGAACACCGGATCCGTTCCTGTTCGCTCACGGACGCCCTTCCCGGCGTTCCCGTCGCTCCCGCAGCTCCACGAGCGCGGACCGGAAGCCCGCGCGCATGCGGAGCACGCGCCGCGCCGACCACGGCCGCCGCGGCCGCAGGTCCGCGATGCAACTCACCACCGAGCCCTCCTCGAACGCCTCCACGTACCATTCGAGATGCCCGCCCAGCGCGTCGCCGCGGGCGCCCGAGACCCGGAGCCGGAGCCCCGTGCCCGGCCGGACCCCTTCGGGCTCGAGCCGAACCGGCGGCATCCCGGGGAGCGACATCCGCCCGTGGCCGAGCGCCTTCGCCCCCGGCCACCAGGCCGGATAGCCCGCGGGGTCGCGGAGCACCTCGAAGACCTGCTCCGGCGTCGTACGCACGAATCCGTGGTCGAGCGAACGGACCGGAGCGGTCCCTCCCTCAGCTTTTCGGTCGATCACCGCTCCCGCCTGAGCCTCCATCCGGAGAACACCAGGGCCGCCACCAGGATGACCGCGAGCACGAGGAAGCCGGTGCCGTGGCCGGTGGAGCCGAACCCGCCCGCGCCGGTGGTCCCCGTCGGGC
>DATLUW010000716.1:0-2084 GCA_035577825.1 Actinomycetota bacterium
GGACGACGCTCCCCGTGTGCTTCGTCCACGGCGAGCTGAGCGTGATTCCGCTCTCGTCGACGGAGCGGACGGCGGCCCTTGTACCCCACTCGAAGATGGTCGTCGTGCCCGGAGTCGGCCATTTCCCGTGGGTCGAGCTCCCCGGAGCGACGCGAGAGGCTGTCGAGCGATTCCTGCTCAGCGAGGAGGCAGAGGGAGGCGCCACACCGTCCTGACGTCGTGCGCCGAGACCCATGCCGCGCCGAAGCCGACCGCGACCGACCCGCTGCCCGAGGGTGGTCCGTAGCGCTCGACGACCCGGTTCGAACGGGAATCGATCCGCACGAGCAGCTGGTCTCTGCCGCGCGCCCATACCCATCCGCCGCCGACGGCGAGGTCGCCGCCGTCCCCGACCACTCCGGCCGGGATGCGGGCGACCACCTTCGCGGTCCGCGGGTCGACCCGCGTGACGGTGCCGTCGACCTGGTTCAGCGTCCAGACACCGCCCTCGCCGACGTCGAGAAAGCGAGGGCCCGGGCCGACACGAGTCGTAGCCACCACGGCGTTCTTCCGCGGATCGATCTTCTGCACCAGGCCGAGCTGCGGATTCGTGACCCAGACCGCGCCGTAGCCGACCCTGACGCCTGCGGCGTAGTCGCGGACCGGGATCTTCGCGACGACCCGCAGGGCCGTTGGATTGACGCGGGCGACGCGACAGGCGGAGCAGGCCGGCCCGTCGACGACGACCCAGACGCCCCCGCTCCCGGCCCCGACGCTGCCCTCTTCTCCGACCGACGCCGGAATCTGAAGGCCGACGAAGTCCTTGGCGACGTTTCTCTCAGGCTCGATCCGCGTCAGGCCCGACCGCTTGCACGTGGCGGTCCAGACCGCGCCGTACCCGACGTCCATCGCCTCACACGGCCCCCACGGGACGCGGACGACCTTGAGAACCCGGCCCGAGACCGGATCGAGTCGCCGGATCGCGTTCGCGGGCGGGTCGGAGAGCCACACCCCTCCGGCCCCGGTCGCGATCCAGTCCCCGGACTCCTTGACCGAAGTCGCGCCGGCATCCGCGATGTTCGTCACCGGAGGGCTTGCCCCGGGCGAGGGAGCTGCGGACAGAAGGACGAGGACTGCCACACCGACGAGTACGCGCGTCGTCGCCGCCATGCGTGCGATCATCCCAGGCAGTTGCAGCCGCGGTCAATCGAGCCGGGTTCGGGCAGGTCGACCGAGGGTCGATACAGTCCGAGCCGGTGGGGCCCGATCGGTTCAACTTCACCCGCGACGTCGTGGAGGCGCAGGACCCCGGAAAGCTGGCGGTCCGCTTCTGCGACAAGGCCGGCAGCGTCCGCGACCTGACCTTCGGCGACATCGGCGACAGCGCAGCCCGCTGGGCGGGCGTCGTGCGCCGATCGGTCTCGCCCGGAGACCGGATGCTCGTGCTCGTCGGCAAGACGCCCGACTGGTTCGGTGTGATGCTCGGAGGATTGAAGATGGGTGCGGTCGCGATCCCGTGCTCGGAGATGCTCCGGGCCAAGGACCTCGACTTCCGTGTCCGTCACTCCGGCGCCGGCCTGCTCGTCGCGGACCCGGGTTCCCGCGCCGAGGTCGAGGCGATGGCGGAGTCGCCCGAGATCGTCTACGTCGGCGAAGCCGAGCTCGGCGACACCGATCGCGAGACCGCGGACACCGCGGCCGACGACAACGCGTTCATCCTGTACACGTCCGGCACGACCAAGGATCCAAAGGGTGTCGTGCACACGCACCGGTACACCTGGGCGAAGCGCGCCCAGGCCGAGCGCTGGCTCGACGCAAAGCCGGACGACCTCGTCTGGTGCACGGCCGGCACCGGGTGGGCGAAGTCGATCTGGAACGTGCTGCTCGGGCCGTGGAGCTGCGGCTCGGCCGTGATCCTGCACGAGGGCGGCTTCGAACCGGAGGAGCGCTTCCGCCTGATCGGCGACCTCGGCGTCACCGTCCTTTGCCAGGCGCCGACCGAGTACCGGCTGATGGCGAAGCTCGACGACCTCGGCCGCTTCGACGTCTCAGGCGTGCGCCACGCGGTCTCGGCCGGCGAGCCGCTCAACCCGGAGGTGATCAGG
>DATLUW010000717.1:0-7978 GCA_035577825.1 Actinomycetota bacterium
GCCTCGTCCCTCCCACAAGGGCCGACGACGGTCACCCAGTCGGGACCACGATCCGAGGAGTCGTCGCCCATGCCCGGCCCCGCCGGATAGGCCGCCCGATATGTCAGCTCGCCGCCCTGGAACCCGTACTCCACGGGCACGGCCTTCCCGTTCTCCGTGGTCGTGGGGCCGCCTCCGTCGAGCCCCATCGGGTCGAATCCGAGTCGCCAGCGACCCCCCTGGTCGCGTTCGAGCGAGAACTTCTGCTTGACCACGGTCTGGCCGTTCTCGGCGAACAGGCTGACCTCGTACTGCTCCGAGCCATCGGACCACTCGGGGCCACCCACGAGCTGGAACTCCGATCTCGTGTAGGGGGCCCCGCTGCTCGTGGCGTACAGGAGCGGAATTCGGTGGTCGACGGTGTCGGTGTCCAAAGGTTCGGAGGCGAAGGGATCGTCCACCGCGATGTCGAATTTCTCGGCGCCCGCACCATCGACCCGTGCCTGGAGGAAGGCCCCGAGGGTGGCCGTGATCTCGGCGTCGGTGGGCGGCGGGACCCGTTCGAACGGCTGGATCTCCTCCCAGCCGGTCACCACCCAGATCCCGCGGGGACCTTGCCGGTCGGGCTGGGCCACGTTGATCTTCACCGTCTCGTACCGGCGGTCGTCGATCGTCGGTGCGCATCCGGGGTTCTCGGGGTCGGTCGGGTACCCGGGGTCCGTCCGGCCCGCCGCGCACCGGATGTACACGACGTCGCCGGGGTCGAGACCATCCGGATGGGCGAAGACCTCGTCCCAGAGGAACTTCCCCCAGCCGAGCTCTTGGTTCAGGAATCGACCGAAGATCTCAGCGTCGTCGGGATGGTGCTGCGCGACCTGACCCCCCAGGGCCCGATCGACCTGCCACGCGTAGCGGGGATCCCCGGCGTCCGCGAGCAGCTGGGCCCGGTGGACCTCCTCCAGGCTCGTCTGCGGCCACAGGGGCTGCACGCCCGTGCTTGGAACATCCGTCGTCGTCGTGGTGTCATCGTGCGACGAGAAGGGCCGAACCGATCTCGGCGCGGCCGGTGAGTGACTCTTCGGGGACTCCCGACCCGGTCCACATGCCCCCAGCACCAGGAGGACGGCCAATGCCAGACAACGTGTGAGGCGACGCATCATCGATCCCTCCCTCGAATCCTCGACTTGGTCGGTCGTGCCGCGCCGGGCATATCCACCAGTGCCTGTCTCCAGGGATCACTGCAGCGGTTCGAAGTTCCCAGCGCCTGCCTGGCGCCAGGAAGGCGGGTGCGATTGAGCCGGTGGGGTTGATGCACCGGCGGTCTCACGGTTCGATCCGAATGGAGTCGAGGATGGCCCGCTGTTCCGCAACTGCCTCCGCCGGCGCGCCGGCGGACCGTCCGGCCACGATCACCAGCCGGGTTCCGTCGACGTGGAGGATCCAGAAGTCCTCGCGGTAGCCGGGGCCCGTGTACCCGTAGAACGGGTCGTTGGCTCCGTTCGCGTCCCAGCTCTTGAGGTCGCCGCTCCCGCATCCGCTGAACTGGAGCCCATCCGCCGGCCCGTGGACCGGGAGGTTGGGCACGATCCATGCGAGGTGCTTGCCGCTGTAGCCGTCGACGGTCACGTCCTCGGGGGGAGTCGCCACCCGGAACGGGGCCAGGTTCGCCATCGCCGTCGCGAGGTCGTCGACGCTCGGTCCGACCGGTGGATCGGCCAGGGAATGGTCGTGGCACCCCTGCCGCACCAGGTTCGTCACGTTGGTGATGGTCACCGCGACGTGACCCACTTCATCGCTCGCGAACTTGACGGGCCCGCCCCCAAAGACCGACCAGCCCCCGGCGGCGACCTCGAACACCGCGCGGAGGGGGGTCGAGGAGTCGCCGTCGGGGTCGGTGAAGTAGGTCCCGGGGTCGAGGAGAGCGAAGTCCGGGATCGTCCCGACGTTCGTGGCCGTCGGTGCGGGGCTCGGCCCGCTCGACTTCGCCGCCGCAGGGGTCGAGGGCACCGACGTCAGCGGAGCCGATGTCGTCGGGGGTGGCGTGTTCGACCCCGACGAGCATCCCGCCAGCGCGACAAGCAGGACCGCTCCCATCGTGAGCAGCTTGTGGCGTGTGTTCATCTCGGGACTCCTTTCGATCCGGCCCGGCTCGGGAGTTCGTCCGAGGCAGCGAGAGCGTGCTGGAAGGGCCTTGCGGACGACTGAGGCGTTCCTTTCAGCGACTCTTAAGCGCTCCGATCAACGCTCGGGCGCATGAACCGACGGCGCGACGGATCGGGTATCTGGCGATCCACCACACAACACCCGATACTCGCCGGCATGCGGGAAGCAAAGGAAGCTCCCGGGGGGTCCGACCGACCACGTGTCCGGGACCCGGGTACCAGCACGGAACCAGCCAATGCCGAAGAAGTCAGGACCTTCCTGATCGCGGACATTCGCGGTTACACCGTCTTCACCCAGGACCACGGCGATGAGGGCGCCGCCGCGCTCGCGGCTCGATTCGCCGCCATCGTCCGCCACCACGTGGAGGATCGGGATGGATCCGTCATCGAGCTGCGGGGAGACGAGGCCCTCGCCGTCTTCCGGTCGCCCCGGCAGGCCATCAGGGCGGCCGTCGAGCTGCAGACGGGGTTCCTCGAGGCGACGGTGGCTTCACCGGATCTCCCGCTCCCGGTGGGGATCGGGCTGGACGCCGGGGAGGCGGTCGCCGTCGAGGGCGGCTATCGGGGCGGGGCCCTGAACCTCGCCGCGCGGCTCTGCTCCGAGGCCGGTCCAGGCGAGATCCTGGGCAGCCAGAGCGTCGTTCACCTCGCTCGGACGGTCGAGGCGATTCGGTACGTGGATCGGGGCGCGCTTCGTCTGAAGGGACTTGCCGAACCCGTTCCCGTCTTGTCCATCGCATCGGAAGGGATCGATGTCGCGGGGCGGATGAGATCGCTCATCCCCAAGGGGTCGGGGAGTCGGGTGTACAGGGGGAAACTGCAGTTCCGGGTCCTCGGGCCGCTCGAGGTCGATGCGGGGGGCGGCCCGATCCCGCTGGGCGGGGGGAAGCAGCGCGCCGTCCTGGCCATTCTGATCATGCGGGCGAACGAGGTCGTCCCGGCCGAGACTTTGATCGATGAGCTCTGGGGGGAGGAGCCGCCGGACAAGGCCCGGAACATCGTCCAGGTCTACGTCTCCCATCTCCGGAAGGCCCTCGGCCACGATCGTATCGAGTGGCGGACACCCGGGTACAGCCTGCGGCTCGACCCCTCCGAGCTGGAGGCGGCCCAATTCGAGGCACTCGTGCGGGATGCGAGGAAGGCCCTGCTGGTCGACCCGAACGCCGCTCTCGGCACGTTGGAGCATGCGCTGGCCCTGTGGCGGGGACCCGCGCTCGCCGGCTTGGCCGATCAGCCATCGCTGATGGCGGCGGCCACCCGGCTCGACAACCTTCGGCTGGAGGCGCAGGAAGCCCGGATCGAAGCGCTGCAGGCGATCGGGACTCATGCCCGAGCGATCGGCGAGCTGGAGGTGCTGCTCGCCGATCACCCGTTGCGCGAAAAGCTCTGGGGTCTGCTGATGCTTGCCTTCTACCGAGAGGGGCGCCAGGCGGACGCCCTGACGACCTTCCAGCGGGCTCGAGAGATCCTGGCCTCCGAGCTGGGAGTCGATCCCTCTCCCGACCTCGTGCGGCTTCACGAGCGGGTCCTCAGGCAGGACCCAGGGCTGGATCTGCGGGGAGAGCCGCTCCGCGGCTACCGGCTGCTGGAGAAGATCGACGACGGACCGACCGGAGCCCTCTTCCACGCGATCCAACCCCGCGTCGAACGAGACGTCGCCGTCAAGATCTTCCACGAGGACATCGCCACCGACCCCGCGTTCGTCCGGCGCTTCGAACAGGAGGCCCAGGCCGTCGCCGCGCTGGAACATCCGCACGTCGCACCGATCTACGACTACTGGCGCGAACCCGGCCGGGCCTACATCGTCTCCCGGTACCTGCGCGGAGGGAGCCTCCTCGCCCTCGAGGAGCGAGGGGAGTCGCTGGAGAAGGACAGGGCCGTTCGCCTCGTCGAACAGGTCGCCTCGGCCCTGGCCTTCGCCCACCGGCAGGGCGTGGCCCACGGGAACGTCGGACCCTCGAGCGTCAGATTCGACGGCGAGGGCAACCCCTACCTCGGGGAGTTCGTCGTGGGAGTGGGGCCGGGCCCGGACCCGGCCTCCGACGTACGGGAGTTGGCCCGCCTCGCTCGGCGATGGCTCGGAGACGGCCTGCCGGCCCCCCTGAGCGAGCTCTGCGAGCGGGCCGAGGTGGGGACGAAGGTGCCGGGGGCCGATGCGTTCGCCGGCGCCGCCCGGGCGGCGATCGACGGCACCGCCATCGAGCGAACTCCACGGGCGGACCTGCGGAACCCCTACAAGGGCTTGCGGGCGTTCACGGAGGCCGACGTGCGCGACTTCTTCGGGCGAGGCGAGCTGACCCAACGCCTCGTGGCGAGGTTGCGTGAGGAGGGCCCTGGATCCCGGTTCCTGGCCGTCGTCGGACCGAGCGGGAGCGGCAAGTCCTCAGTGGTCCGAGCCGGGGTGGTCCCGGAGATCCGCCACGGGGCGCTGGGCGACCCCGAACGACTCTTCATCGCCGAGATGTCCCCTGGTGTGCACCCGATGGAGCGGCTCGAGGCAGCCCTCCTACAGATCGCGGTGCGCCCCGCCCCCCGCCTCTCCGACGTCCTCGATTCGGGCCCCCGGGGGCTGCTGCAGGCGGTCGATCTGGTCGCCCCCGCCGAGGCGGAGGTCGTGCTGGTGGTCGATCAGTTCGAGGAGGCATTCAACGAGTGGGCGGATGGCCCGGAGCGCGAGCAGTTCCTCGAATCGCTCCGCGTCGCCGGCGTCGATCCGGAGAGCCGGCTTCGCGTCGTCCTGACCCTCCGGGCGGACTTCTACGACCGGCCCCTCACCTACCCCCGTTTCGGTGAGCTCTTGGCGGCCAGGAGCGAGGCCGTCCCTCCCCTCACCGCGGACGAGCTGGAGCAGGCCATCCGCAGGCCCGCCGAGCAGGTCGGCGTGTCGCCCGAGCCCGGCCTGGTCGCGGAGATGATCGCCGAGGTGGCCCACCAGCCGGGGGCCCTCCCCCTCCTGCAGTACGCCCTCACCGAACTGTTCGAGCGTTGTGAGGACGGGCGGATGCCGCTCGCGGCCCATCGGGAGCAGGGCGGCGTGGCGGGCGCGTTGTCCGCCATCGCCGACCGGATCCTCGAGACGCGTGGTCCGGATGGGGTTCGGGCGATCAAGCAGGTGTTCCTCAGGCTGGTCACGCTCGGAGAGGGCACACAGGACACGCGCCGACGGGTCCCGAGAAGCGAGCTGGACGCCCTCGAGGTGGACTCGGAGGCCATCGACGGCGTGCTGGACGCCTTCGGGCGCCATCGGTTCCTGACCTTCGATCGGGACCCCGCCACCCGGGAGCCCACAGTGGAGATTGCGCACGAGGCGCTGCTCACCGCCTGGGGGCGGCTGCGGAACTGGATCGACGAAGAGCGGGAGGACCTCAGGCAGGAGCGGCGACTGGCACGGGCGGGCGCCGAATGGCGGGGATCCGAACGCGATCCGAGCTTCTTGATGCGAGGTGCCCGCCTGGAGCAGGTCGCCGCGTGGGGCGCGGCCACGGACCTCGCGATCGGGCAACCCGAGCGTGCGTACCTGAAGGCCAGCCTGGATCAACGCGACCGCGAGCGGGCGGAAGAGGACGAGCGACGCCGACGCGAGACGAGGGCCGAACGACGCTCCAGAACCCGGCTGCGAGCCCTGGTCGCCGTGTTCGCCATCGCCGCTCTCGTCGCCGGGTCGCTCACCCTGGTGGCCAGGAACCAGAGCGAGCGGGCGGGCCGCGAGGCGAGGCTCGCGACAGCGAGGGGGCTGGCGTCGGCCGCAATGGCCAACCTGGAGGTCGACCCCGAGCGCAGCATCCTGCTCGCCATTGCGGCGGTCCGAGAGACCCGCTCGATCGACGGGTCCGTGCTGCCCGAGGCCGAGGAGGCGCTGCACCGGGCGATCATGGCCTCCAGGGCCGTGAAGACGATTCCAGGGCTCGGAGGGCGGCTCGCCTGGAGCCCCAACGGGGACGTCGTGACCGAAGGCCCCCAGGGATCGGGGATGATCGACATCAGGGACGCCTCGACCGGAGCAAGCGTCCGGAAGTTCCGGGGACACGACGGCGACGTCACCGACGTGGCCTTCAGCTCGGACGGCTCGAGGCTCGCCACCACGGGAGAGGACGGCGCGCTGAAGGTCTGGGATCCGTCGACCGGGCGACTGCTGGCTTCCGTGCCGGGGAACGGGGAGGCGTTCGGGCCGTCGTTCAGCGCCGACGGTTCGAGGGTCGCCGCCATTGCCGACGTCACGGCACGGATCCTGGATCTGTCCACGGACCGACGGATCGTCTGGAATACTCGTCTTTCGGACGTCGCCAACGCCGCCCTCAGCCCCGACGGGAAACGTCTCGCCGTCACGACCCTCTCTCGGAACGGTGTCGTGTTCGATGCAGAGACTGGCGAGCGAGTGTTCACGCTGAGTGGCAGCGGCGGCAGTGAGATCCCGAAGGACCGGGACGTGTCGTGGAGCCCGAACGGCCGATTCATTGCCACGACGAACGTCGACGGCATCCCACGGGTCTGGGACGCGCGGACTGGGAAGCTCCTGTTCACCCTCCTCGGCCAGGCCGGATTCGTCGTGACCGTGGCGTGGAGCCCGCACTCCTCTCGCCTGGTCACAGGGGGGACGGACGGCACCGCGAAGGTCTGGGAGTTGCGCAACGGCGGAGCACGACAGGTGCTGTCGCTGTCGGCTCAGGAGATGAGTGAGGGGATCCGGGGAGTGGCGTTCTCCGCCGACGGGACTCAAGTCATGGCCGGCGGAAGGTGGGCCGTGAAGATCTGGGATGTGGGCCCCGAGGGCGGCACCGAGTGGGGCGATCTCCCCTCCTCTGGCGGACTCGTGGACTTCATGCCCGACGGACGCCGCGTCGTAACGAGCAGCGGGAAGGGTGCGGCGCTCACGATCTGGGACGTGCGGACGGGACGGAATCTTCGAACGATCACGGTTCCATTCGAGAAGGTCTTCTTGCTGGACGTGAGCCCGGACGGTCGGTCCATCGCCGCCGTCGGTGATGAGCGAAGTGCCGACAACATCTTCGACCTCGCCGGGGTGTGGGACCCGGCGACCGGGGAGGAACGCTTCCTGGTCCCGCACCACGGCAACGGTCAGGACGCCTTCGACATCAACGACGTCGCCTTCAGCTCGGATGGGAAGTACCTGATGACCGCCGGCTGGGACGGATCCGCCAGCATCGTCGATCGCTCGGGCAACGTGGTCCGGGTGCTGGGTGGGTACGAATCGGAGGCCGGACTGGCCAAGGCTCGGTTCAGCGCCGATGGCCGCCTGGTCGCCACCGTGGTCTACGGCAACGGCTCCCTCGTGTCCGAGCCGGAGTTGAACCGCGTGGAGATATGGCGCTGGGAGGATGGCACCCTCATCCGAAGGATCCCCACCGTCTTCCGTGGCGTCCTCGACGTCGATCCCAGCCACTCCCGGATCGTCATGCTCGATCAGCAAGGGACGGCGGAGATCCTGGATGCGGAAAGCGGAAGGCAGGTCGCCGTGCTCGCCGGGCGGTTGGGGGACCTCAACGACGTCACCTTCAGCGCCGACGGATCCCTGGTGGCCACCGCTGGCTCCGACGGCACGGTTCGACTGTTCGAGGCGGACACCGGTGCGCAGCGTCTGGTCCTGCCGGGCGCCTGCGGGGTCTCAGACGTGGCGTTCAGCGCGGACGGCACGAAGCTCGCCTCCGCCAGCCCGTGCGATGGCGTTCGGATCTGGGCCCTCGACATCGACGACCTGCTGCAGATCGCCCAACAGAAGGTGACGAGGCCGCTCACCGACGAGGAGTGCCGCCAGTATCTCCACGAGGATCGATGCTCGTCAGCCTGAGCGCCGACAGATCGGAAGAGCGCACACGGAC
>DATLUW010000718.1:0-7422 GCA_035577825.1 Actinomycetota bacterium
GGCCGAGCAGGTGGGAATCGCGGTACGCGGCGTTCCTGCCGCGGCGGCCTTCGGTGGGGCTGGTACGGGCGGTGGTGGCGGTCATGGATCCCGACCCCGCCGCGGACGACCGGCCGCCGACGCCCGCCGCCGCCGGGGGACGCGTGCTGGTCGCGCTGCAGGCGGTCGCGGTCGGGATCGCGAGCGTGGCCGTGCTGGCGGGAGAGCGGATCGGGTCGCCGGTGGGGCCCGCTCCGCTGGTCGCGCCGGTGGGGATCGCCGGAATCGGGCTGGCGGCGGTGCTGGCGGTGATCGCGGCGCGGCTGGGGCGCGAGCCGGGGTTCGGGGTTCGGCTGGCCACCATCGTGCTGGAGGCGTGCATCGTGGCCGCGACGATCGGGCGGCTGTGGGACCGGCGGGCGGTGCTGCTCGATCTCGTGAGCATCGCCGTCGCGCTGGCGGTCGTGGTGCTGATGGTTCGGCGTTCGCCGGATGCGGACGTGGGCGTGTCCGATGATGGCGCCGAACGGGGGACGGGCGATGTCGTCGCCTGAGCTCGAAGAGCGATGACCTACTTCACCGTCCACCTCCGGACGGCCGCAGTCCCATCGATGTTCCCCGCCCGATCCCTGGCCTTCACCTTGAACACGTGCGGCCCGCTCTTCACCCCGGTGTAGGTGCGCGGCGAGGCACAGGTCCGAAACGCCCCGCCATCGAGGGAGCACACGAAGGTCGAGCGCTGCTCGGAAGCGGTGAAGCGGAACGTCGCGCTGTGGACCGTCACCGTCCCCGTTGGTCCTGACGTGATCGTCGTCTGGGGCGCCACGGTGTCCACGGTCCAGGTGAACGTCGTCGGGGACGACGCGTTCGTGGCGGCGTCGGCCGCCCTGACCCGGAAGGTGTGGGAGCCCTCGGTGAGGCCGGTGTAGGTCTGGCCCGAGGTGCACGCCGAGAACGCTCCGCCGTCGATGGAGCAGGAGAACGTCACCCCGGCCTCGTCGTCGGTCAGACCGAACGCCGCTGTCGCGTTGTTCGCAGGGTCCGTCGGGTGGGTGGAGATCGTCGGATCTGGCGGTGCCACCGTGTCGATCTTCCAGGTCCTGGTGGCCGCAGTGGAGTCGGTGTTCCCGGCGGTGTCCGTGGCTCGCACCGCGAACGCGTGAGAGCCCTGGCTCAGCTCGGTGTAGCCCTTCGGCGACGTGCAGGCCGTGAACCCTCCGCCGTCCAGGGAGCAGGCGAAGCTCGCTCCGGCATCGGAGGAGAACGCGAAGGTCGCCGAGGTGGAGGACACCGGTCCGGTGGGACCGGAGTCGATGATGGTGTCAGGTGCCGTCGCATCGACCGTGAAGTAGTCCACCTCGATATCCATCTGGTTGGAGTCGTTCCTCACCCAGATGTCGAGGCTGTGATACCCATCGCCGATGGCGGAGACGGTGTTGGTCACACCGGGCTGGCATGGAACGTCCATCGCGTGACTG
Source organism: Actinomycetota bacterium (assembly GCA_035577825.1). Classification (GTDB taxonomy): domain Bacteria; phylum Actinomycetota; class UBA4738; order UBA4738; family JACQTL01; genus DATBHM01. The sequence goes on from DATLUW010000718.1 coordinate 1,458, forward strand.
AAGCGGTAGTCGAGGAGGCACTGGTAGCGGAGATCCTCGCCCACCGGTTCCGTTGCGGTGAAGGAATAGGAGATCGCGCGGGAGATCTGCGGGCCCGACGGGTGGGACGTCACGGTGAGAACCGGCACCGAGTACGGAACGCACCAGGCGCGCGCCACCAGGAACGTGGTGGTGTTGAGCAGGTTCGCGACGGCGCTGAACTGGCCCGGCTCGCCCGGAATCTGGAGCTGGCTGGCGGCGCGCGTGGACCCCTGGGTGGTGCTGAAGGGGTCGACATCCCCACCCACGGGGTACTGGAACGCGCCGGTGTTGAAGACGCGCTTGCCGGCTGGGCAGTTCACCGTGGCCGTGGGCGCCTGGCCGGCCATGCCTCCAACCTGCGCCTGGACCATCTCCGCCCCGCCCAGCACGGAGTCGGCGACGCAGTGGACCTCGATGTAGAGATGGGTGTTCGGCTCCGGGCCGTACCCGGTGGCGTACCAGCCCACCTGGGTCGGCGAGCTGAAGTCGATCCGCCTCCCCGTGGAATAGCCCTCCCAGTCGACCCCGGCGCTGAGCGGGCCCCAGCCGTTCGGGCAGTCGACGAATCCGCCGGAGCGGGCGCCGACCCTGCCGGCGAGGACGGACGCGGTGGTGATGTCACCGATGTCGTCGCCGTTCACGCAGTGGAGGGTCGTCTCGAGCGTCCGGTTGTAGCTGTTGTGGTTGAAGACCTTGAGGTGGCCCCAGTTGCCCGTGTAGTCGACATATTCGGCCTGCAACTCGAGGTCGTACCCCCCACCGAACGGCCCCCACTCCAGTGACACCGGCCGGTAGCCGGATGGGCAGTACAGGGTGACCTCCTCCTGGGTGCCGGCCTCCACGATCTCGCGTCCGCCGACGACCACCTTCCACCGCCACGGCGCCGCGCGGGCGGCGGATGCCGGCGTCGCGAACACCACCACCGCAACCAGCGCGAAGAGCACAGCGAGCAGACTCCTGCTCGAGATGGCTGCAGCAATGCGAGCCCGCATGAGCTTCCCTTTCCCCTTGGATTACGGCGTCACGATGGGAGAGACCCTCGGGTCGGCCTTAGCTCGGTGAGAGGGCCACTGCGGCGATCTGGGAGTCGACGTACGCGATGTCCCCGCCCCCGCCGTAGTCGTTGTAGGTCTCGTAGCAGACGACCTGAAATTGAATCGGCCCGGGGTCGAGTGGGGGGGTCACCGTGAGGAGTGGATACGTCTTGCCCGAATGGACCACGATGGAGCTGTCAGTCAGCTTGCCGGCGCGGTTCGTCCAGAAGGCGCACTCGCCGACTGCGCTGGAGACGCCCACAGTCGTCACCCGCGCGATCAGCAGGACACGGGTCGTGGCCGGGAGATTCATCTCGACGAGGACGCAGATGTTGGGAAACCAGTCGCTGCTCGGGTTGCAGGGGCCGGTCTGACGGGCGGATCGTCCCATGCCCCCCAGCACCGCAGAGGGAACCTCGCCGAGCGACGACGCCTCAATCTTTGCCCCCCAGATGGAGTTGTCGATGATGTCGTCACCGGTGAGCGATTCGTTCTTGATGTCGAGCCCGGTGAGGGAGTTCTGGGCCACCTTGAACGAGTCCACCGAGTTCTGCCCCAGGTCCACTGCCTGAATCGTTCCGTCAGCGATGCGGTCGCTCCCGATCGAGTTGACCGGGAGGTCCGCAGGGGACAGCGACCCGTCCTTGACGTCGTCGGTGGTGAGGGATCCGTCGACGAACGGCGTGCCCTTCGAGGGATCGGCCGCCTGGCCGGAGATGTCGTAGGTGGTCAGGGATCCGTTCACCGCCGCAGCGGTCGACGTGGCGGCCTTCCCGCGGACGTCCGCCCCGGTGAGGGACTCGTTCACGATGTTCGCCCCGGTCCACTCGTTGGCGGCGTAAGCGGTCCCGGCCGACACCGCCACGACGAAGGCGATGGTCGACATCACGTTGGCGTACGTGAGCCGTCTGGGTTTCCTCGAGCGCATGCGCGTTCCCCTTCCTGATCGGCGATGACCCTCCTCGACGCCCGACAACCGTTCAACGCGTTCCGGGGCGCAGCCGTTGAGGCGAGGCGGCAGGGTTTCTCGATGGTGCGAACGGTGCCGCCAGCCGCTTGAGAACCGCTTGAAGAGCGCTGGGAGCCACTGCCGATGCCAGCTACGACAGGGGCCCGGGACCAGGGTTCACCGGCCGGACGGCACGGTGCTGAGGAGGTGGTGGGGCCGGGCGCTCGCAGCGGGTCGCTCTGGAACGAGCCGCGCCGCTACCCCGCGAACGGGGTCGCGCAGTTCGCGATCATCTGGGCGAACACCGCGCACGACGGCGGGCGGTGGTTCGGGTCCTTCTCGAGCGCCTGGCCCACCGCCCAGTGCAGTTGCTGCGGCAGGTCGGGGCGGCCGATGGTCGCGTCCGGCGGGGGTTCGTTCAGGATCGCCTGCGCGAGCTGGAACATCGGCCGGTCGCCGAACGGCGGCTTGCCGGTCAGGCACTCGTGGATCACGCAGCCGAACGCGTACAGGTCCGAGCGGTCGGTCCCCTTCCCTCCGCGGATCAGCTCGGGCGCGAGGTAGTCGAGTGTGCCCATGACTTGGCCGGGGTTCGTGAGGACGGTGTACGCCGGGCCCTTTGCGAGGCCGAAGTCGGTCACCGCCGCGGTGCCGTCCGGGCTGAGCAGGATGTTCGCCGGCTTGATGTCGCGGTGGATGAGCCCGGCAGCGTGCAGCGCATCGAGGCCGGCGCCCGCCTGCCGGGCGATCCGGACGACGTCGGTGAACGGCAGCGGGCCGCGTTCCTCAATCATCGACGCGAGCGAACGCCCCCCGATGAACGCCGCCGCCAGGTAGGGACGGCCGTCGACCTCGCCCGCCTCGAGGATCGGCACGAGGTTGGGATGGCGGACCTCGCCCGCGGCGCGTGCCTCGTGGACGAACCGCCGCAGGTACACGGGGTCGGCCGCCAGCTTGGGCTTCAACAGCTTCAAGGCGACCTCCTGCCCGGTGTCCGCCCGCCTCGCCAGGAACACTCGCGCCATGGCGCCTTCACCCAGGAACTGCTCGAGGCGGAATGGTCCGATCGCCGCTCCGAGCGCGAGACCCGTGTCGTCGGGTGGAGGGGAGTACATCGGCGCCGACAGCATAGGTGGACTCGCCGAGTCGGGCCTTGTTCGCGCATGACCGAGCCTCCACCCGCGTCTCGGATGTCCGGCCTCCGGTTCCCTCGGCCATGCCCGGCGGATATCCTCGCGGCGGTCGGGGGAGGTGGGTGTGCCCGAAGGCGGCGAGAGTCCGGAGGTCAACTGGGTTCAGATCCTCAAGGGGTCGACGTTCCTGTTGTCGGATCCGCGGGGAGACGTCGTCGGGGGCTCGCTCGGCGGGCTGTTCCACGAGGACACGCGGTTCCTCTCCCGGTTCGCACTGACGGTGAACGGCGCCCGGCCGTCGCTGCTCTCGAGCGGCGCCGGCGACTACGACACGGCTGCGTTCTTCCTGACGAACCCCGACCTGACGAGCGCAGGAGAGGCGAACACCGACCAGGACGGCATCGCCGGGCGGAGCGTGTCGATCCAGCGGTTCCGGTTCGTAGGGGACGGGCTCACCGAGGTGCTCAGCGTGACGAGCCACGTCACGACGCCGCTCGAGCTCGAGCTCCGGCTCTCGTGCGGCGCCGACTTCGCCGACCTGTTCGAGGTCAAGCGCCTGACGTTCAACAAGCAGGGGGCCTTCGAGTCGCGGCACGACACGGCGACGGGCTCGCTCGTGTTCGAGTACCGGCACGGCGCGTTCACCGCCGCCACGCGTGTGCACTCGAGCGAGCCCGCCGGGATCGACGGCGACGACCTTGTCTTCAGCGTCCACCTCGAGCCGCGGCAGACGTGGAAGACGCGCATCCAGGTCGCGTTTCGCGTCGGCGACAGGGAGTTCGCCCCGCTCGACGAGACCGAACGCGCCGCCTCGATGGCCCTCATCCAATGGCGGGAGGGCTCGCCCGAGCTCCGGAGGTGGCGGCACGAGGTCCCGACCGTCGAGACCGGCTGGGATCTCTTGGACTTCGTGTACCGGACCTCCATCGCCGACCTCGCGGCGCTCCGGCTCCACGCCGAGGTCGAGGGGAACGCCTACTCGCTCCCCGCCGCCGGGCTGCCGTGGTTCATGGCCATCTTCGGCCGCGACACGATCGTGACCTCGTACCAGTCGCTGCTGATCGGCCCGGACCTCGCGAAGGGCGCACTGCACGCGTTGGCCGCGCTGCAGGGCACGCAGGTGAACGACTTCAAGGACGAGGAGCCCGGCAAGATCCTCCACGAGATCCGGTTCGGCGAGCTCACCGTCCTCGGGGAGATGCCCCACCGGCCGTATTACGGCACGAACGACGCGACGCCGCTGTGGCTCGTCCTGCTGAGCGAGTACTGGCGCGTCACCGGCGACGTCGCCACCGTGCGGGAGCTGCAGCCGAACGCCCTGCGTGCCCTCGAGTGGATCGACCGGTACGGCGACCGCGACGGCGACGGCTACGTCGAGTACGCGACTCGCTCGGAGCGCGGCCTCCTGAACCAGGGCTGGAAGGACTCGACGAATTCCATGCTCTACGCGAACGGCGAGCTCGCCCAGCCGCCGATCGCCACCTGCGAGATTCAGGGCTACGCCTACGACGCGAAGATCCGAACGGCGGAGCTCGCGGACAAGGTGTGGGGCGACCCGCAGCTGGCTGAACTGCTGCGCGCCGAGGCCGCCGCACTCTTCGACCGCTTCAATGCGGACTACTGGATCGACGCACGCGGCGGCTACTACGCCGAGGCGCTCGCCGGGGAGCCGGGCTCGAAGCGGGTCGTCGACTCGATGACCTCGAGCATGGGCCACCTGCTGTGGTCGGGGATCGTGCCTCCGGATCGGGCCGCAGTCGTGGTCCGACAGCTGTTCGGCGACGCGATGTTCAGCGGGTGGGGGGTGCGGACGATGTCCACGGACGATGCCGGCTACAACCCGGTCATGTACCACGACGGGACGGTCTGGCCCCACGACAACTCGCTGATCTGCGCGGGCCTCGCGCGGTACGGCTTCCGCCGGGAAGCGAACCGCATCGCCACGACCATGATCCAGGCCGCCGGGTACTCGCAGTACCGCCTCCCGGAGGTCTTCGCCGGCTACCCGCGCAGCGAGAGCGGGTTTCCGGTGCGGTACCCGACGGCGTCGAGCCCGCAGGCGTGGGCGACGGCGGCGCCGTTCCTGTGGCTGCGGCTGCTGCTCGGGGCGGATCCTGTCGACGGGGCGCTCCAGGTCGACCCGCAGATCCCGGCGGAGGTCGGCCGCGTGACCGTGCGCGGGCTCCATGCGTTCGGGCAACGGTGGAACGTCGCGGCCGAGGGGGACCACGGCACGGTCGCGGTGGCCCAGTCGTCGACGTTCGCCTAGGAGCGCGGCCCGTCTGCGGGATACCATCCGGCTCGATCGCGATGGCGGATGCGCTTCGGCTCCACGTCGAGCCAACGAATATCGACATCAGGCCCGGGGGGGAGGCGGTGGCGATCACCGCCCGGGTCTACAACGCCACGCGCATCGTGGACGAGTTCCACGTCGCGGTGATCGGGACGGGCGAGTGGCTGGACGCGCAGTCGAACCGCATCCGCCTGTTCCCCGACACGGACGGGACCGTCGAGGTCTCGGTCTCGATCCCCAAGGACCGCCTGGTCACGGCCGGGCGCCGGATGGTCGGCGTCAAGGCGACGAGCGTCTCGAACCCCCAGGTGACGGGCACCGAACGGGTCGAGGTGAACGTGGTCGAGGTCGTGGCCGGCGAGGCCATGAAGCTGGACCCCACGGTCGTGCACGCCGGGCAGGACGCGGAGCTCGTGGTGAGCGTCCGCAACGAGGGGAACACGCCGCTCAACGTCGTGCTGCTGGGCGAGGACCCGGAGCGCGAGGTAGCCTTTGCGTTCCAGCCGCCGAACATCGCCGTGCCGCCCGGTGGGGA
>DATLUW010000719.1:0-2799 GCA_035577825.1 Actinomycetota bacterium
GACGAGCTCGTCGAAGTCCTGCTGCGTCGGGCTGGTGAACCACTCGCCGGTCACCCGGTCGCGGCAGCCCTCGTCGTTGCTGATGGCGTTGCCGATCTCGGCGCAGATGGCGTGCTGCCTCTGGTCCGGGGTGAAGCCCGCGAGCCACGAGTCGTTGAGGCTGATGGTCGCGGTCTTGGTGTAGCCGCCGCCGTAGGTCAGCGTCGTCCAGCTAGCCGGGTAGTTCGTGCCGTAGGCGCCGTTGTACACCGACAGCTTGCCGTTGCTCGTGACGGCGATGTCGAGGACCGTGGACTGCGACCAGTCGGCCGCCGCCTGCTCGATGTACGGCAGCCACTCCGAGGAGGTGTGGTTGCCGAGGTTGAGCGTGAACGGGACCTGGCCGACGTGCCACACGGCATCGACCGGAACGGCGAGGGCCATCGCGAGGATGACCCCCAGCCCTAGCCGGAGAGCGTGACGGTCCACGTTGCGTTGAGCGTGTCCGATGTGGTCACGATGGCGTCGGCGTTGGCGACCGTCTCGAACACGAGGACTCCGCCAGCCGTGGTGTTGGCGGCGGTGAACAGCCCGCCGCGGTGGACGGTCTGCGGGCCACCCGAGACCGAGTAGGAGACCGACAGGGTGTACGTCGCGGCGGCCGGGGTGTGGGCGTAGGTCGCCTTGGTCCGGTTGAGGCCGTTCGTCGTGATCTCCGCCGTCAGGGTCGTCGATCCCGCGGAGGCCGCGCCGGTATCGGCCGTAACGCCCATGAACCGCGCCTGGCAGGAGGGCTGGATGTGGTAGCCGAAGGTCGCGCCCGGGGTGGTGCCGGTCATCGTGTCGGACGTGCCGACCCACCAGCCGTCGACGGTCAGAACCGTCGTGGAGTTCGTGCCGATGTTGCCGTACACCGGCGCGGTGGTGGTGCTGGTGGCGTCGGCGAAAACGCGCCAGCCCTTGTACTGGTCGGCCGTCATGCCGCCGCCGGCGGGGGTGCCCGAGGTCGAGGACGAGGCGGTGAACACGCCGTCCTTGCCGGTCGGGTTGCCGAGCCCGGCTGCCAGGAGGTCACGGCCGACCGTCGTCAGGAGGTTGTAACTGACGCCGAGGTCCTCGTAGTCACCGTCGGGGTGGACGATGGAGAAGTGGACCTCGTTGGGGCCGAGGCGGACGGCATCGGACAGGCGGTGTCCACGCATGAGGCGGACCACGGCACCGTCATCGAGCGCGTCGACCTCGATGCGCGGGGGACGCAACAGACGCATGGGAGACTCCTACTTGAACCTGTCGTCGACGGTGACCCCGTCGCGGGCGGCGAAAGCGAAGCGGCGGGCATTGGACCCGCAGCGGTTACAGGCTTGGCGCTTGTCGCTGAACCACGGCCGGCCGCAGCCCGAGCACCACGAGCGCGGCGCGAGGATCCGGGCGAGCACCTCGGCCAGCATCAGGTCATCACGAGGCTGGCGCTCATGATGATGTTCGTCGACGAGCTGAACTTGAGCTTGAAGTAGCGCCATGCCTGGCCGCCGGTGGCAGGGGCATTGGCGCTCGGCAGGAGGTAGTTCGTCGTCGTCGCCGTGGTGATCGTGAGCTGCGTCCCGGCGATGGCCGTCTGCGGCGTGGTCAGGGCGGTGTAGATGACGTTGAACCAGTTGACGCCGTCGATGCTGCCCTGGATGTCGACGAGGTTGGTGACCGGCGCGGTGCCGATGACGCTGGTGATGGCGATCCCGCCCGACTCGCAGTCGAGCGGCCGGACGTAGGTGTCGGAGTAGAAGGTCGTCTTGGTGTAGTGCGCCGCGGTCGTGGAGCCAGCCACGGTCGTCGGCGTGGCGCTGGTCAGGACGCGGAAGGAACGGGGGCTGTCGACGGCCGTCACGACCTGCGCGCCATCGAGCGAGGGGGTGGAGCCCGAGGCGACGATGGTGACCGTGTCGCCGACGCGGAGGTCATGGTCGCGGCCGACGTTGACGAGCGGCGCGGCGCCGGGCGTCACGGGGATGGACGTGATGGCGTAGTCATAGGCGCCCGACGTGCCGCCCGTGGTGCAGTTGACCGGCACCGTGAACGTCGTCGGGCCGGTGACCGTGACGACCTGTTGCGGGCTGGCCGTCAGGAGCGGCACAGACACGGCGCTCGCGGTAAAGAAAACCACGTCGCCCGACGTCAGGCCGTGGGGCGCGAGCGTCGTGACGACCGTCGGGTTGGCCAGCGAGTTGGAGACGATCTGCTCGACCCCGCCCGGCCGGATGCCGAGCTGGCCGGTGATCGTCGCGCCGGGCGTGTTCTGGATCGTGGCCATCAGCCGCCACGCTTCCGGCCGGGCACGGCGAGCGCCTCCTCGACCGGCGGAGCGGTCCGGTCGGACGAGGTCATGGGCTTGAAGAACTTGGCAAAGCGCTTGAACGCCGGGTCGTCGCCGCGGAGCCGGGTGACGCCCTTGCGACCGTTGAACGGGAAGTCAGGGTCGGCACTGACGAACGGCTCGTCGCAGACGTACCAGGTCTCATGCGGGTTCGACATCGGTGGTCCTCGCTACGGGGTGAGGGGCCGGGCAGAGTGCCCGGCCCCGCGCTGACTACTTGCCGCGGAAGATGCAGGACGAGCGGCCGGCGCCGAGGGTGGCGAGGCCGATGCCCACCGACGTGTTCCTCCACCACGCGTAGACCATGCGCTGCCCGGTCGGGTAGCCGGTCGTGGCGTCGAGGAAGTTCGGGATGAGCTCGATGTTCATCCCGACCCGGTCGATGATGACGAAGCGGTCGCGGTCGGCCAGGATGGCCACCTTCTCCGTCGTTGCCATCGACTGGTTGGCCG
>DATLUW010000720.1:0-3403 GCA_035577825.1 Actinomycetota bacterium
CGCCCCGGAACAGCAGTCCTTGAATGGCGACCCACACATAGCCGCCGCCCACGGCGATCCTCGGCGGCGTGAATGAGATGCTCCTTGGGAGTCTGATGGTACCGATGACCCGATCGGATACAGGGTCCACCTGGAAGGCGGCCGGTGCTCCAGTGTGTCCGGCGCCGGTGGTCCCAGCGAACCAGACCTGGTGCTCGCCGACCGTCACCTGGCCCCCTCCACCGACTCTGAGCCGCGTGGCGTCGCCAGTGTCCGGGTCCAAGCGGACGAGGGGAGTGCAAGAGCAGCTTCCGGAGACCCACACGCTCCCCTCCCCGAAGGCCAGCCACCGCAACGGGAAGCCCCCGGCCAGGACGGACCTGGACGTGGTCACGACCCGCCCGGTCGCCGGGTCGACCTTCACAACAGCCTCGGAGAGGACGAGCGGCAGGGTCGGGGACGGGGAGATCGGGGAGACCGAGGACCGGTGGGCCGGTACGGCACGGGGATGCCCCCCGATGCCGCCGAACAGCAAGAACAGGCTGACGCCTATTAGTGCGACCACGGCCGCCCCGATGACGAGTGGCCTCCGCCTGCGGACGGCGCTCGGCACCTGGACCGCCGCGAGCCTTTCGGCGGCCTCCGCCCCGGCGAGCGGCGGGGGTATTGGGGCGCTTCCGAATCGGCGCACTGCGAAGATCTGCCATGTCCCCGGGACGCCCTTCAGCTCGTGGGCGGACAGGTCCTCGAAGCCGATCCCGGACCCCGTGACTAGGTCCTTGACCGTGCTCGTGACCAAGATCTCCGCAGGTCCCGCGAGGGACATGACACGTGCGCCGATGTGGACGGCTAGGCCCGCCAGCTTGCCGTCGTGCACCTCGCACTCCCCGAAGTGCAGCCCGCAGCGGACGTCGACACCCCACCGCTGAACCGCGACCACGATCGCCCCGGCCGCCTGGACCCCCTGCTTCGGCTGGGGGAACGTGGCGAACAGGCCATCCCCTGCCGTGTCCTCCTCGTGCCCGCCGTACCGGTGGACTTCGGCCCGAACGGTCCGCTGGAACCGACCGAGGAGCTCGCGCCATCGGGCATCGCCGAGGTCCGAGGCGACCGCAGTCGACCCGACGATGTCCAGGAACAGCACGGTGGAGAGGCGGCGGGTCCGGAGCGCGTTGGGCACCGGCACAGTATGGAGTTCAGACGGTCCGGGGAGTCAAGCCTCCGCCTCTCCGAGCCTGTTCCGGATGATCGCCTTGGGCGGTCAACATGCGGTCAAGGAGCCAACCGCATCAGACTGCACTCGTGTTGGCTCATGTGGCTGACCGAACGGGCCTGACCTGCAGATCCGCACGTCAGCGCGATGCGCGCAACATCTCTGACACGGAAGAGGTCGGAGGTTCAAATCCTCCACCGCCCACCCAGAAAGGCCCTCGTGACGGGGCTTTCTTCATGTCTTGACTCCGCCGAAACGTCGGTTAGTACGGCGAGCAACGCCAGCGACGTCTCTCGCGAGTCGCACATGGCGACTGCAAGAATACGATCGGCCTGGCGAAGGCACCGCCCCGTCCAATGCAGCTTCGTCGGGTCGCTCTCGTAGACCACGTAGCGGTGGGTGCTCTCGAGTGTGTTCAGCCAACGCGTGACGGCATCCGGCGTCTCCGCTGCGGGGGCGTTGAGGTGCTCGGGAGCTGGTCCCGTCGTGGGCGAGGAGGCGGACACGTCAGGCGTGACGATGCAGGGGACTGCCCAAGGGGGAGGGTCTTCGTGATCGCGCCGACCTGGGACCCAGCCCGTATTCGCGTATCTTCGAACTTGATTACCTTCAGGGGCCCTGGCAGGTCACCTGACGCCCTGCACCTATCTCACGCGGCTCGCCACGCGAGTCTCCGACTAGGCAGTCGGTGCCCTAGAACGCCAAGCGCCCGTCCTTGCCGGGGAATGTGGCGTGAGCGGGCATCGTAGTCAACACCGCGATGGCCATCGTCGCGAGGACCAGTACCAGCTTGAGACGCCAGACGAACGATCTCCTCCTCCCCTCAGACTCGATTCTCCTCGCCGGCTCCGTGGGGATGACGTGGGGGTGGTCCAGCGCGGCCGTTTCATGGCTGCGTTCCCCAGTCGACACTATTGAAGGCGAACGGCATCCTGGCGATCAGCGTCCGGTTACTCCCGTCCGGGTGGATCTTGTAGAGCCAGACCCGCGCGTGCTCCGCGTCCACAATCCGGAACACGATCCAGCGGCCATTCGGCGAGTAGGAGCCAGCGACCGCCGCAAGCGCCCTGGGGACATGGGTCAGGAACCGGAGAGCCGTGCCATCTGGCCGGATGGTGGCGATCTGCGGCGTCTGCCCGCGGGGGCGGTCGACGTGCGGCCCGATCAGGATGTGACCGCCGTCCGGCGCCCAGTCGTGCTTGATGGCCACCTCCAGCTTGTAGGTGGTGAGCTGTCGCTCGTTCGTGCCGTCGATGTCCACCGCGATCAGGGCCTGCAGCACCTCGTCCACCTTGTGCCGGACGAAGGTGACGGTCTGGCCGTCGGGCGAGACGTTGGGGTCCGTGTCCGTGTCGTGGAACGGATTGGTGCTCAGGCGCCGGCGCTCCGTTCCGTCGGTCCGCATGATGAAGATGCCGTCCGGATGGCACTCGCACTCGTAGACGATGTGGTGCCCGTCGGGGGTGAACGAGGGCTGGTGGTTCCGGCCCCGGGTGGTCACGTCGTGCATGTTGGTCCCGTCCGCGTTCACCAGGACGATCCGGGCATGGTCTTTTCCCTGCGCGGCCCAATCGTGTTCGAACACGATGTGATGGCCGTCGGGCGACCAGTCGGCCGTCGTCGCGTCGCCCACCACGTCCGTGATCTGGCGCAGGTCGGTGCCGTTGGGCTCGATGGTGTACAGCTGCAGGCCTCGGCCCAGGTCCCCGGCGAACAGGATCCGGCCGTTGTGACCGGGCGTGGTGGCGTGCGCCGGTACCACCCCGGACTCCAGGCTCGTGACGAGTACAGCCACCATCCCAATGACGAGTCTCCTTATGGTGCGCATTCCGTTCTCCTCCCACCGACTTGGATGTGCGATCCCTGATACGGAAGAGGTCGGAGGTTCAAATCCTCCACCGCCCACGAATCGCGTGTTGCAACGTGACAAGGGGGTCAGTTGCTCTGCAGGATCGTCCTTTTCGGCGAATGGCCTCCTAATCCGGCTGCGGTCCCCAGTCGGGAGCGCTGTCCCAGATCACGGACCTGGTGACATCCCGAAGTCCGGATCCGTCGAGGTTCATGACCCACACGTCCGGATTCCCCGGCTTCCCGACACCGGGCTTATGGGCAGCAGTGATCATGGTCCCATCGGGTGAGAACGTGGCATGCCCCCACGTGGCGGTCGGTTCCCCTCCGGTGAACGTGTGCGTGACGCGATGAAGGTCCGAG
>DATLUW010000721.1:0-2358 GCA_035577825.1 Actinomycetota bacterium
CCCGCTGCATCGCCGCCGGCGCCGCACCCCGCACCGGCTCCGGCGGCCGAGCCCCCGCCGACGGAGGCGGCCGACCCGCGACTGCAGCGCCTCGACGACCCCGACCCGTTCGTCCGGATCGAGGCGATGGGGCAGCTCCGCGGCCATCCCGGCCTGGTCGACGTGCTCGTCCGCCGGCTGCAGGACGACTTCCCGGTCGTTCGCCGGCAGGCGGTCCGGGCGCTGAAGGAGGCCGGCACGCCCGAGGCCACGAAGGCGCTGCTCGAGGTGGCCGGCCAGGACCCCTCCGCCGAGGTCCGGGAGGAGGCGGTCCTGGCGCTCGCCGCCCTGCTCGGAGGCCGCAAGGGCCAGGCGGGCGAGGGGCCGGGCGTCGCGCGGGACGCCCCCAGGAACGGGACGGACGAAACCTAGAGCCGTCACCGGCCGGGATCCAGGTGGAACCAAACCCGGGCGCTACGCTTGGACGAGCTCCCGGCCGATCAGCTCGACCATCTCGACGTCGTCGTGGGCGAGGTGCTGGAGCATCACGCGTTCGACCCCTGCCTCCTCGAACTCGCGAAGCCGCGCGCGGCACTCGTCGGCTGTTCCCGCGATCCAACCGCGTTCGGACTCGGCCAGCATGGCCGCGGCGTCGTCGGCGCTCCGGCCCCGCCGCTCGGCCACCCGCCCCGCCCGGCGCAGGACGTCCGCACGGTCCTCGCCGATCACGACCCCCGTCATGAGCGAGAACCGCAGCGTGGCCGGGTCGCGCCCCGCCGCCTCCCATGCGTCGGCCAGGATCGCGCGACGCCGCGCGCACTCCTCGGGTGACACGAAGGTCGTGTTGTACTCGTCCGCCCACCGCGCGGCGAGCGCCACAGTCCGCTTTCCGGCCGACCCGCCCACGATGATCGGCGGGTGCGGGCGCTGGACGGGCTTCGGCTCGGCGTGGCAGTCCTCGAGCGTGTAGTGCTCGCCCTGGAACGAGAACGACTCCTCGGACCACTCGCGGTGGACGATCTCGAGCTGCTCGGCGAGGACGTCCATCCGCGTCTTCGTCTCCGCGAACGAGAACCCGTACCGGAAGTGGTCGTCCGCGTACCAGCCCGCGCCCAGGCCGAGCTCGACGCGGCCGCCCGAGATGTGGTCCGCGGTCACGGCGTTCTTCGCGACGACCGACGGGTGCCGGAAGGTGGCCGGCGACACCATCGTCCCCAGCCGGATCCGCGTCGTGATCGCCGCGAGCGCCGAGATCGTCGCCCACGCGTCCAGGGAGCCGCGTTCGAGGAACGGCGAGATCGTCGCGTAGTGGTCCGACCGGAACAGCCCCTCGAGGCCGCCCTCCTCGCACGCCGTCGCGAGCGCGACCCACTGCTCCCAGGTCACGTCCTCCTGACCCTCGATCATCAGATTGATCCGCATGAGCCCGAGCATAGGGTGGGTCCGGGTTCGCTTGCAGCGCGCGCCGATACCATGGCCGAACCCATGGACGACCTGTTCCTTCGAGCCTGCCGCCGCGAACCGGTTTCGCGAACGCCCGTGTGGTTCATGCGGCAGGCCGGTCGCTACCAGCCCGAGTACCGCGCGCTGCGCGAACGCCACGGCATCCTCGAGATCTGCCGCACGCCGGAGCTCGCCGTCCGGGTGGCCATGCTGCCGGTGGAACAGCTCGGCGTCGACGCGGCGATCCTGTTCTCGGACATCATGGTGCCGGTCGCCGCGATGGGGGCCTCGCTCGAGATCGTCGAGGGCCGGGGGCCGGTGATCGATCCGCCGATCAGGTCGGCCGCGGACGTGGAGCGCCTGCGCGTCCTGGAACCGTCGGAGGATGTGCCGTTCGTCCTGGATGCCGTGGGCGAGCTGGCCGCGAGACTCGACGTCCCGCTGATCGGGTTCGCCGGGGCGCCGTTCACGCTGGCGTCGTACCTGGTGGAGGGCGGACCGTCGCGCGACTACGCGCTGACCAAGGCCCTGATGTGGTCCGAGCCGGCCGTGTGGGACGAGCTGATGTCGGTGCTGGCCGACTCGATGACGTGGTACCTCCAGGCGCAGGTCGCGGCCGGCGCGGCGGCGGTGCAGCTGTTCGACTCGTGGGTCGGCTCGCTGACGGAGGAGGACTACCGGACGCACGTCCTGCCGTACTCCGCGCGGATCCTCGCCGGGGTCCAGGGCGTTCCGCGGATCCACTTCGGCGTGGGGACCGGGCACCTGCTCGAGGCGATGCGCGACGCCGGCGCGGACATCGTCGGCGTCGACTGGCGGACGCCGCTCGACCGGGCGTGGAAGGTGCTCGGCGAGGGCGTGGCCGTGCAGGGGAACCTCGACCCGACGGCGCTCACGGCATCGCCGGAGGCGTTGCGGCGCAGCGTGCTCGGCGTG
>DATLUW010000722.1:0-2094 GCA_035577825.1 Actinomycetota bacterium
CGGAACACGGCGCCCGGAACCTTAATCCATCGACGCGTAAAGATCCCACTCGCGATGACGACCATCCACGCCGCCGCGGCGCCGCCACTCGACGCGCGCGAACTAGAGCTGATCGACGCCTACTGGCGCGCGGCCAACTACCTCTCGGTCGGCCAGATCTACCTGCTCGACAACCCCCTGCTGCGCGAGCCGCTCCGACCGGAGCACGTCAAGCCCCGACTGCTCGGCCACTGGGGAACGACGCCCGGACTGAATTTCGTCTACGCGCACATGAACCGGGCGATCGTGAGCCGCGACCTCGACGCCGTCTACGTCATGGGCCCAGGCCACGGCGGCCCCGCAGCGGTCGCGAACGCGTACCTGGAGGGGACGTACTCCGAGGTCTACCCCGACATCGGGCGCGACGAGGACGGCCTACGCCGCCTCTTCCGGCAGTTCTCGTTCCCGGGTGGGATCCCGTCGCACGTCGCCCCGGAGACACCCGGCTCGATCCACGAAGGCGGCGAGCTCGGCTACGCGCTCTCACACGCCTACGGCGCGGCCTTCGACAACCCGAATCTGGTCGTCTGCTGCATCGTCGGCGACGGCGAGGCCGAGACCGGGCCGCTCGCGACGAGCTGGCATTCGAACAAGTTCCTGAACCCGAAGGCCGACGGCGCAGTTCTCCCGATCCTGCACCTGAACGGCTACAAGATTGCCAACCCGACCGTCCTCGCGCGCATCGGCGACGACGAGCTGACCTCTCTGCTCGAGGGCTACGGGCACACGGTGCACTGGGTCGACGGCGACGAGCCCGAGGCGATGCACGCGCGGATGACCGAGGTGCTCGACCTGGTCCTCGACGAGATCGCGGCGGCCCAGCACGCGGCGCGCGCCGACGGCGAGACGCGGCGGCCACGGTGGCCGATGATCGTCCTGCGCACGCCGAAAGGGTGGACGGGCCCGAAGATCGTCGACGGGCTCCCGGCCGAGGGCACGTGGCGCTCGCACCAGGTGCCGATGGCGGAGCTGCGGACGAGCCCCGAGCATCTGGCCCAGCTGGAGGAGTGGCTCCGGAGTTACCGGCCCGAGGAGCTGTTCGACGACGGCGGCGCCCTGGTCGCCGAGCTGGCCGAGCTGCCGCCGAAGGGCCCGCGCCGGATGAGCGCCAACCCGCACGCCAACGGCGGAGTCCTCCTCCGCGACCTGGTGCTGCCCGACTTCCGCGACTACGCGGTCGAGGTGCCGCAACCCGGGACGACGCTCAGCGAGGCGACACGCGTGCTCGGTGCCTATCTGCGCGACGTGATCCGGAGCAATCCGGAGACCTTCCGCCTGTTCGGGCCCGACGAGACCGCCTCGAACCGGTTGGCCACCGTCTTCGAGGCGACCAACCGCACATGGGTCGCCGACACGATGCCCGGCGACGACCACCTCGACCCGGCCGGGCGAGTGGTCGAGGTCCTCTCCGAGCACCAGTGCCAGGGCTGGCTCGAGGGGTACCTGCTGACCGGCCGGCACGGCCTCTTCAACTGCTACGAGGCGTTCATCCACATCATCGACTCGATGTTCAACCAGCACGCGAAGTGGCTGAAGACGACGCGGTCGATCCCGTGGCGCGCGCCGATCGCCTCGCTCAACTACCTGCTCTCGTCACACGTCTGGAGGCAGGACCACAACGGTTTCTCCCACCAGGATCCGGGATTCATCGACCACGTGGTGAACAAGAAGGCCGAGGTCATCCGCGTCTACCTGCCGCCCGATGCGAACACGCTGCTCTCGGTCGCCGACCACTGCCTGCGGAGCCGCCAGTACGTCAACGTGATCGTCGCCGGAAAGCAGCCGGCCTTGAACTACCTCTCTATGGAGGATGCGATCCTGCACTGCACGCGCGGGATCGGGATCTGGGAATGGGCCTCGAACGACGACGGCGATCCCGACGTGGTCATGGCGTGTTGCGGCGACATCCCGACGCTGGAGACGCTCGCCGCGGTCTCGATCCTGCGCGAGGAGCTGCCCGAGCTGAAGATCCGGGTCGTGAACGTCGTCGACCTGATGCGGCTCCAGCCCGACAGCGAGCACCCTCACGGATTGCCCGACAGCGAGTTCGACACG
>DATLUW010000723.1:0-3378 GCA_035577825.1 Actinomycetota bacterium
CGTCGACGTACTCCTCCAGCCGCCCGCCGGTGAACCGCAGCAGGTGCCGGCCGAGGCTGATGACCGAGCCCTCCCCCACCGCCGCCCGGTCGACGCGCACCCCGTTGACGAACGTGCCGTTCGAGCTGCCGCGGTCGGTCAGTACGAACGACCCGTCAGGGGTTCGTTCCAGCAGGGCGTGGTGGCCGGAGACGGTGAGGTCCGACAGCACGATGTCGTTGTCGGGGGCGCGCCCGATCGAGACGCGCTGCCCGGCCGGGGCGTGCACCTCCGACGGCGGCCCGAGCCGGATCGGGGGCGGCGGCGGACCGGCCACGCCCGGAGCCGAAGTGCCCGTGCTCTGGTCGGTCGTGTCGGACACCCTCCCCCTCCCGTGCGGTCGATCCGGGCCGAGGCTAGCCGGGGCGTTCGCCGACGGTCAAGGAGGACCGCCATCCGCGGGCGCCGACCGGATGCGCGGGGCGACGTATCCTGCCGTCCATGGACCGAGACCTGCGAGAGACGCCGCTGTACCGCGAGATCGAGGAGCACTTCCGCAAGGCAATGGAGCCCGCGTTCGGCACCATCTCGGGCGCGACCGACCCGGCGCCGTCGCCCGACGGCCGGACGGTGGCCTTCACCGGGTCCAAGCTCGAGAAGCTGGAGGGGACGCCGGAGACGCGCATCTGCCTGGTCGACCTCGAGTCGGGCGACCTGCGCGAGATCACCGGCGGGCCGAACCACGACCGCCTGCCGAAGTGGTCGCCCGACGGCTCCCGGCTGGCGTTCCTGTCGGACCGGGCGGAGGCGGGGCGGTTCCACCCGTACCTGCTCGACTCCGGCCGCGTGGGCGAGGCCGCGGCCGCGCCCGAGGTCGAGGGGACGGTCGAGTACCTGGCATGGTCGCCGGACGGCTCGACCGTGCTGCTCGGCGTGGCCGGGCTCGGCGCGGACAGGGCCGGCGCCGAGGGCTCCGGCACGACCGCCGCGGGCGGCGACCTCCCCGCCTGGATGCCGGACGTCGAGGGCGGCGACGAGACGACCCACCGCCGCCGGGTCGACCTGTGGGACACGGCCGCCGGCACGGTTCGAACCATCTCGCCGGAAGCGCTGAACGTGTGGGAGGCGGCCTGGTGCGGCGACGGGACGATCGCGGCCGTCGCCTCCGACGGCCCCGGCGAGGAGACCTGGTACGGCTCCCGGCTGACGGCGATCGACATCGCGACCGGGGAGGTGCGCGACGTCTACACGTCGGGCCGAACCGACCGGCAGATCGCGATGCCGGCGGCGCCGCCCGGCGGCGGTCGGCTGGCGCTGATCGAGGCGCTCTCAAGCGACCGCGGCGTTCTGGCCGGCGACGTCGTGCTGATCGACCCGGCGACCGGGGAGGCGACCCGGGTCGAGGCCGACGACACCGACGTCACGTGGATCGCCTGGCGCGACGACGACCGGCTGTTCTACGCCGGCCAGCGCGGGCTCGACACCGTGGCCGGCGACATCGAGGCGGCGAACGGAAACGTCGCCGAGCTGTGGGCGAACGGCGAGTCGTTCGGTCAGCGCTACCCGGAGGCCCAGCCCGTCGGGACGTCGGGGTTCGTCGCGGTGCTCGAGGGCTACGAGCGGCCGCCCGAGATCGCGGAGTTCCGCGACGGGAAGTTCGAGACGGTGCATTCGTTCGCGCACGAGGGGTCGCGGTACCTCGCGGAGGTCGGCGGCCGCCTGGAGCGCGTGACGTGGGAGGCGCACGACGGGCGCGAGATCCCGGGGCTGCTGATCGTCCCCGACGGCCCCGGCCCGCACCCGCTGCTCGTCCACGTCCACGGCGGGCCGATCTGGGCGTACCGGAACCGCTGGGCCATGGGCTACGCGGTCACCCTCGCGCTGGTCGCGCGGGGCTACGCGGTGCTCCATCCGAACCCCCGCGGCTCCACCGGACTCGGCCAGGACTACGCCGGGCTCGTCGTGGGCGACATGGGCGGGGACGACGCCAGGGACTGCCTGGCCGGCGTCGAGGCCCTGGTCGAACGCGGCGTCGCGGACCCGTCGCGCATCGGCGTGTACGGGGGCAGCTACGGCGGGTTCATGTCGGCGTGGCTGCCGACGATCTCCGACCGGTTCGCGGCGGCGGTCGCGTACTCGCCGGTGACCGACTGGTACAGCCAGCACTGGAACTCGAACATCGGCAGCTGGGACAGCGAGTTCCTGCAGGCCGCGCCGGCCTCGCCGGGCGGCGCGTACTTCGACCGGAGCCCGGTGATGTTCGCTTCGAAGGTTCGGACGCCCGTGCTGCTCACCGCCGGGCTGCAGGACCGGTGCACGCCGCCGGGACAGGCGATCGAGATGTACCGGGCGCTGCGCGAGCACGGCGTCGAGAGCGAGGTCGTCATCTATCCGCAAGAGGGCCACGGGGTGCGCCAGATGCCGACGCTGTTCGACTTCTGCGCGCGGACGGTCGCCTGGTTCGAACGGTTCATGCCGGCCCGCGCCGGCGGTCCGGGGGACGGGTCGTGACGGACTTCGAGGCCTGGCGCGACGAGTTCCCGGTCGTCGGGAACAAGGCGTATCTGATCAGCGCGTCGCTCGGGCCGGCGTCGCGCCGCGCCCAGCGGTACCTGCAGGAATACGTCGACGCGTGGGCCACCGACGGCGCGCCCGACCCCGTGTGGATGGACCACATCTTCCCCCGCATGCGTTCGGTGAAGGAGACGTTCGGGCGGCTGGTCGGCGCGGATCCCGCCGAGCTCGCGATCACCACGAACGTCTCGCTGGCCCTGTCGACGATCGCCTCGTGCCTCGACTTCAGCGGGGAACGCAACCGGCTGGTGCTCTCCGAGCTCGACTTCCCCACCGACGGCCACGTGTGGCTCGCGCAGGAGCGGCGGGGCGCGGAGGTCGTGTGGCTCCCCTCGCCGGACGGCCTGACGGTCCCGCTCGAGTCGTACGCCGAGGCCATCGACGAACGAACCGCGGCCGTCTGCATCAACCGCGTGCTGTACCGGTCCTCCACGCTGGTCGACGCGAAGGAGATCGCGCGGATGGCCCGCGAGGCGGGCGCCTGGTCGGTGGTCGACGACTTCCACGGCGCGGGGATCATCCCCGTCGACGTCCACGACCTCGGCTGCGACTTCTACACGACCGGCGTCCTGAAGTGGCTGTGCGGCGGGCCCGGGCTGACGTTCCTCTACGCGCGCCGCGACCTGCTCCCCGACCTGCACCCGGCCATCACCGGCTGGATGGCCCAGGAGGAGCCGTTCGCGTTCGACCACAAGCACCTGCTGCCGCACCCGACCGCGCGGCGCCTCGAGTCGGGGACGCCGCCGGCGCCGGTGTCGTTCATCGCGCAGGGCGGGCTTGACATCATCACGGAGGTCGGCCCCGAGAACATCCGCCCCCGCATCG
>DATLUW010000724.1:0-3864 GCA_035577825.1 Actinomycetota bacterium
CCCGGCGATCGTGGTCGGGCCGGGGACGCAGCGGCTCGCCCCCGTGTTCGTGGAGGACGTCGCCTCGGTGCTGGCCGCCGCGGACGACCGGTCCGGGCTCGCGTCGGGGACGTGGGCGCTCGACGGCCCGCGGGTGGTCACTGCTGACGAGCTCACCGACCTGGTGGCCGGGCGCTCCAGACGGAAGCTTCACCCGGGGCCGTCATCGATCGCGAGGCTGTCCCGTCTCGTCCGGCGGCCGGCGTCGCCGGTCACGCTCGACGTACTGGCCCGCGACGCGCTGGGCGACGCGCCGGCGGCGGCGACGGAGTTCGGCGTCGAGCTGACGCCGCTGCCCCAGGCGCTCGCCCGTTCGCTCGGCTGAGGCTCCACGGGACCTGCGAACCACGGCCCGACGGCGTTCTGTAAAGATTCGCTGCGGCGCCCGCTGATTCCGATCCGTGCGGACACGAACATCCGAGGAGGCATTCGACGTGGGTGAGCTGGTTCGGCTCGAGGTGGACGGCGCGGTCGGGACGATCCGGCTCGACCGGCCGCCGATGAACGCGATCAACGGCGACCTGCTGCGCGACCTGCGCGACGTGGCGGACGAGGCCGCGATGAGCGACGAGCTCCGCGCGCTGGTGCTGTACGGCGGCGAGAAGGTGTTCGCGGCGGGCGCGGACATCAAGATGATGGCCGGCCTCTCTCCGGCCCAGATCAAGCCGGTGATCACCGCGATGCAGGACGTGTTCACCGCGGTCGAACGCCTCCCCCAGGTCGTCATCGCCGCCATCAACGGCTACTGCCTGGGCGGCGGCATGGAGCTCGCGATGTGTGCGGACCTGCGCTACGCGGCCGCGGGCGCGACGCTCGGGCAGCCGGAGATCAAGCTCGGGATCATCCCCGGGGCGGGAGGCACCCAGCGCCTGCCGCGCCTGGTCGGCCCCTCGCGGGCGAAGTCGATCATCTACACCGGACGGTTCGTGAAGACCGAGGAGGCCGAACGCATCGGCCTGGTCGACACCGTCGTTCCCGAGGGCGACGACGTGTACGAGGCCGCGTTGGAGGCCGCCCGTCAGCTCGCCGAGGGGCCGACCGTCGCGCTGCGGGCGGCCAAGGTCGCGATCAACGAGGGCGGCCGCAGCGACTTCGGCGCCGGCATGGTGGTCGAGCGGGAGGCGTTCGCGGACCTGTTCGCGACGGAGGACCAGAAGGAGGGCATGCGGGCGTTCGTGGAGAAGGACCAGGCGAAGTTCACCGGGCGCTGATCCGCTGGGAACGCAACCGGTGATCGACGAACGGGTCGCTCGGGACGTCCGGGAAGCCAACCTCCGGTACCACGACGCCGCCGCGCGCGAGTACGACGCCAAGTGGTCGATCTCGTTCGACGAGCGGTGCATCGACTACGTGCGGGAACGGGCGAAGCGCATGCTCCCACGGCGCCGGTACGGCCGCGTGCTGGAGGTCGGCACCGGGACCGGGTTCTTCCTGCTGAACCTGTGGTCGGCCGGGTTCGTGGAGGAGGCACACGCGACCGACCTCTCGCCCGGGATGCTCGAGGTGTGCGCGCGGAACGCCTCGCGGCTCGGGTGCGAGCTGCGAACCGCGGCCGGGGACGCCGAGCAACTGCCGTACGCCGACGGGACCTTCGACCTGGTGGTCGGGCACGCGTTCCTGCACCACCTGCCCGACTACGCGGCCGCAATCCGCGAGATGACGCGGGTGCTCCGGCCAGGTGGCGCGCTCCTGATCGCGGGGGAGCCGACCCGCCTGGGCGACCGCATCGCCGCCGCCGCGAAGCGAGCCGCGGTGCTCGGCCTCGATCTGGCCGAACGCGTTCGCCCGGGGATCCTCAGGCACGACCCACAAGAGCCAGCCACCGACGAGGAGCGCATTCAGCGCGAGCTCGAGTGGCACGTCGACCTGCACACGTTCGAACCCGACCTGCTGGCCCGCGATGCGGAACGGGCGGGGCTCGTGCACGTCCGGGTCGAGACCGAGGAACTCGTGTCGGGGATGTTCGGCTGGGCGGTTCGAACGATCGAGGCCTCGACGCGCCCGGGCCTCCTCGACGAACGGTGGGCGTGGTTCGCCTACCGGAGCTGGATGCGGCTGTACCGGTTCGACCGGAACGTGCTGTACCGGGTCGTCCCCAAGCGGGCGTTCTACAACCTGCTGCTGTATGCGGAACGCCCTCTGACCAGCGGAAACGCTGGCGGGTGTTCAGGATCTGCTCCCCGGCCTCCGGTGCCACACTCCGCCGAGGCTTGTGGGAGGGTTCCTGCGGAACCTAGCCGCCAGGAGGGCGGTACTCGACCGTCTTCGAGCTGGCCTCGTCCATTTCCTCAGGTGTGATGAGGACGGTCGTGTTGACCCGTACCGCGCCGCTGGCAGTCGTCGTCATGCTCAGGGCCGCCGCCGACGCTGCATCGGGCAGGTCGACGACGAGGTAGACGTCATTCGTTCCGAAGGCGAAATAGAAGGCGTCGAGGGTCCCGCCGACACTTTCGGCGGTCTTGCGAAGGGCCTCCCGACGGCTGGTCCCTCCCTCCTTCATCACGCCCTGCACTCCGCTCTCCGTGAGCGTTGCGGCAAACAGGTACTTCGGCATGGTGGCACCTCCCAGTGGCGCATTCTTCGCAGAGGGACCAGCGCAGTCAAGCGGCGGCGCGGAGCGGGAGTATGCTCGTTTGCGCGAGGATCGGTCGGGTCCACGACCGGTCGAGCTCGCCGAGGGGACTCAAGGCGCCAGGGCTCGGCGGTTGAGCACGAGCTCACCCATTGGGTAGCACCGCTTCCTCGCGACTGCTATACCCGGACTTCCTATGATCACCGGACGCTCGGACAGGGTGCAGCTGCTGGCCAGCAAGGACGGAGCGAGGATCCAGGCCTGCGTCCTTCCCCGCGAAGCCGCCAATCAACTGGCCCATGAGTTCCGGGAGAACGGCTGGTCGGTTCGAGTCACGGACCTATCCGCCGGTGGGGCTCCTCAGGGTCGGCGAGAGCGAGACATCCACGCTTCCGGCACCTCGGGTGAGAGCAATTCGTCCGCCGCGCAGCTGCCGGCATAGCTCACGCTGCGGGCATCATCGGCCGCGATGTGGCCGACATTGAGGGCCGAGCAGGCCAAAGTCGGCCGGGACTGTCCGCCGGGCCGGCCCCAACGTGGCGCTTCAACGCAGACGGACGTTACCCGGCTGGGTGGGGCGTCCGACAGCGGGTCGAAGTCGACGTGACCCTCCATGATCGGCCACGGTCGCATCGCGGCCCTCAGGACCACGACATACGCTCTCGTCGTGCAACGAGTCGAGGACCTGCGACTGGGCGATCTCGAGACCACCCGGGAGCGGCCCGGTGCGTGACGCGGTCGCGGTGTGGCATGAGGTCGACGGGCACGGCCTGACCAGGTGGATCCGGTTCGTCCGCCGCAACCGCCTGTACCTCCCGCGCTACTGGGTGCTCGGACTCCGCTACCTGTGGCGCTTCAAGCTGCTGAACCGGCACGTCGTCACGCACGGGCTGGTGTTCGTCGCGCGCGGAGCGGAGGTCAGCTGCCGGCGCGGCCTCGGGCATCTCGAGCTCGGGCGGTGGGTGTGGATCGGCAAGGGCAACGCCGTCCGGTGCCACGAGGGGTTCATGCGGATCGGCGACAAGACCGTGTTCGGTTCGAACGTGACCGTCGACGGCTACCTCGACGTCGAGATCGGGCGGGAGTGCCTGCTGGCCGAGGGGGCGTACGTCACCGACTTCGAGCACGAGTATCGGGACCCCTCGACGCCCATCCGCAAACAGGGCATCGTGAAGTCGAGAACGCGGATCGGCGACGACTGCTGGATCGGCCACGCCGCCACGATCCTGCGCGGATCGAACGTCGGCCGGGGT
>DATLUW010000725.1:0-11162 GCA_035577825.1 Actinomycetota bacterium
CGCCTTGCGCATCGAACGCTGGGCGAACCCGGCGTTCTCCTCCCCGGGGAGCCACAGGGGCAGGTCGCTCCACGGTTCGACGCCATCGGCCAGCAGGAACTCCGGCGAGGCCCACACGAGCTCGGCGTCCGATCCGGTCGCCTCGCGGCAGATCTCGAGGAGGCCGCCCATGGTCAGCGGGTCCTCGGGGCCGTGCACGTTGAACACGCCGGCCACGCGGCGTTCGATCGCGGCGAGCATGAATCCGGCCACGTCGCGCCCGTCCGCGAACTGCACCGGCTGGTCGGGCGGGCCCGGCGCGAGCACCTCGCCCCCCTCCGCCATGCGGCGCGGCCAGTACGTGAACCGGTCGGTGTAGTCGAGCGGCCCGACCATCAGCCCCCAGCGCAGGATCAGCGCGCGGTCGAGCCCGAACGCGTCCTGCACCTGGCGCTCGCAGAGCACCTTCAGGGGGCCGTAGCTCTCCTCGGTGATCTCCTCGATCGTGGGGTCGTCGATCGTGCCGAGCTGTCCGGACTCGTCCTGGCCGGGCGTCCGGTCGTCCGAGTAGGCGGAGAGGGACGACACGAACACGTACCGCTCGGCCGCGTCGGCCAGCCGGTGCGCCGAGGCGCCGACCACGCGCGGGAAGTAGCCGCTCGTGTCGACCACCGTGTCCCACTCCCGGCCGGCGAGCACGTCGAGGCCGCCATCGCGGTCGCCGAGGACCTCCTCCGCGCCCTCGATTACGCCGGGGCCGGTCTGTCCGCGATGGAACACCGTGACGTCGTGGCCGGTCGCGACCGCCATCTCCGACAGGTGCCGCCCGACGAACCGCGTGCCGCCGATGAACAGGATCCGCACGGCCACCACTGTAGAGGCCACGGCGGGGTACATCCCACTGCGGGGCCCGGGCGTAGGACCACCGGGCGCCCCACGGCCGGAACGCTCGAGGGAATGCCCCCGGCGACGGTCCGGTTCAACCTCTGAGGAGGCTTGCTCACATGATCGAACCCACGCAACTCCGAGCGGACGAGGACGCCGTCCGACCCGTGGCCGGCGTTCGGCTGCGCTCCGTCGAACGCGACCCCGCGCTGGTGCCCGCCGGCGCGCGCAACGTCGCCGCCGAACAGGCGGTCCGGGACCTGCTGGTGGCGCTGGGGCAGAACCCCGACCGGCAGGGCCTCCTCGACACGCCCCGCCGGGTCGCTGCCGCGTTCACGGAGCTGCTGTCGCCCGTCGAGTTCACCCCGACGACGTTCCCGAACGAGGAGGGCTACGACGAGCTGATCATCGCCCGCGACATCGAGTTCTCCTCGCTCTGCGAACACCACCTGCTGCCGTTCTCCGGCGTCGCCCACGTCGGGTACATCCCGGGCGAGCGGATCGTGGGGTTGTCGAAGCTCGCGCGGGTCGTCGAGCTGTTCTCGCGGGACCTCCAGGTCCAGGAGCGGCTGACCGGGCAGATCGCCGACTGGCTGTGCGAGCACCTCGAGCCGGTCGGCGTGGGCGTCGTGCTCGAGGCCGACCACACGTGCATGTCGATCCGGGGCGTCCGCAAGCCCGGTTCGCGCACGATCACGTCGGCGCTCCGCGGCGCGGTTCGCACGGACGCGCGGACGCGGCAGGAGTTCCTGTCACTCGCGACGAGGAACGCGCCCGGGGCTTAAGTTTCCCTCCATGCCGGTCGTGGTGACGCGCCGAGAGACGTTCACCGCCGGGCACCGCCTGTTCCGCCCGGATTGGTCCGACGAACGCAACCGCGAGGTGTTCGGCCGCTGCAGCAACCCGACCGGGCACGGGCACAACTACGTGCTGGAGGTGGGGGTCCGCGGCGAGATCGACCCGGAGACCGGGTACGTGATCGACCTCGGCGAGCTGTCGCGGATCCTGCAGGAGGCCGTGCTCGACCACGTCGACCACCGCAACCTGAACACCGACGTCGAATGGCTCGCCGGCCGCATCCCGACCACCGAGGTCCTGGTCGACGCGATCTGGGAACGACTGGATCCGTTGCTCTCCGGCGGCCGCCTGTGGAGCGTGGTCGTGCGCGAGACCGAGAAGAATCACGCCTCCCGATCGCGCGAGGGCGGGTCGTGACGTCGGCGCCGCCAGAGCTGGTGCGGCGCTACGGGCCGGACGACCTGGCGGCGTTCACCGAGGAGGAGCGGGCCCGATTCCTCGGCCCGCTCGACGGCGCGTCGTGGGAGGCGGTCGGGCCGGCCGTGGGGTGGGAGCTGCTGTACCGGCGCGAGCCCGAGCTGTACGACCGGCTGGTGTCGGGCGAACGGCTGCACCCGGGCATCCTGGCGTGGCTGCCGCGGCACGTCGGCACGGCGGTCGAGGTCGGCGCCGGGACCGGGCGGCTGACGCTGCAGCTGGCGCCGCGGTGCGAACGGCTGACCGCGGTGGAGCCCGCAGAGCCGATGCGCGCGGTGCTCTCGGATCGCCTCCGCGAACGCGCCCTGGCCGACCGCGTCGAGGTCGTGGACGGGTTCTTCGAACGGCTCCCGGTGCCGGACGGCGGCGCCGACCTGGTGATCGCGTGCTCGTCGTTCACCGTCCTGCCGGGGCACGGCTCGGAGGCCGGGCTGGCGGAGATGCTCCGGGCCTGCCGCCCCGGCGGTCTGGTCGTGGTGGTCTGGGCGGACGACCCCGCGTGGTTGGTGGCGCGGGGCTTCCAGCACGTGGTGTTCCCCGGGGAGATGGCGGTGGAGTTCCGCGACGCCGCCGAGGCGCTCGAGCTGGCCCGCGTGTTCGCGCCCGGCGCCGTCGGGTGGATCGAGCGAACGGGTTCGCGCCGGGTGCCGTACGAGGTCCTGGGGACGAACCCTCCCCGCGAGCTGTGCTGGCGGCGGGCGTGAGGATCGCCGTCCTCGCGCCGCTCGTCACGCCGGTCGCCGAGCCGCAGATCGGCGGGTCGCAGGCGCTGCTGGCCGACCTCGCCCGCGGGCTGGCCGAACGCGGCCACGACGTCCGGGTGTACGCGGCAACGGGATCGCGGATCGAGGGCGTGGACGTGGTCGACACGGGCGTCCGGCCGGAGACGCTCCGGGCGACCCTGTTCCGGGCGGACGGTGGTGAGGGTGCCCCGGGGGAGGCCGTAGAGGCGGCGCGGGCGGCGTTCGAACGGGCGGGGTCGATGATCGCGGACGACCGGCCCGAGGTCGTGCACGCACACGCGTTCGACGCTCCGGCGGTGGACGTGGCCGCCGGGCTCGGGCTTCCCGTGGTGCAGGTACTGCACCTCCCGCCGGACCAGTCAGTCGCCGACGCGGTTCGCACGGCGGTCGCCGCGGGAGGCCCGTTCCGGGTCGTGACGGTATCGCAGG
Source organism: Actinomycetota bacterium (assembly GCA_035577825.1). Classification (GTDB taxonomy): domain Bacteria; phylum Actinomycetota; class UBA4738; order UBA4738; family JACQTL01; genus DATBHM01. The sequence goes on from DATLUW010000725.1 coordinate 3,312, forward strand.
CGATGCGCGCAGCCTGGGCCGGGGCGGGCGTCGACGCGGGAGTCATCCGACCGGGGGTCCCGGTGGACCGCGTTCCCTGGCGGGCGGAACCGGGGAGCGGGGCGCTGTTCGCCGGGCGGCTGTCGCCCGAGAAGGGCGCGCCCGACGCGATCGCGATCGCCGCCGAGGCCGGCCTGCCGCTCACGATCGTCGGCCCCCCCTACGACGAGCCGCACGCCCGGGAGGTCGCCGGGCTGGCGGCTGCGTCCGGCGCCACGATGACCGGCCCGGTCGAACGCGAACGGCTGTGGGCGCTGATGGCCGCATCGGCGGTCGTGCTGTGTCCGATCCGATGGGACGAGCCGTTCGGCCTGGTCGCAGCCGAAACCCAGTGCGCCGGCACGCCGGTGGTCGGCTATCGGCGGGGGGCGCTCCCCGAGGTCGTGCTCGAGGGCCGGACCGGCGTGCTCGTCGACGAAGGGAACCGGGCGGCCGCCGCCGCGGCAGTTGGAACGGCGCTCGCCTTTGACCGGGGCGCGATCCGGCGCCACGCGGAGGACGACCTCGCCCTGCGGCCGGCGGTCGATGCGTTCGAAGCGCGTTCGATCGAGCTGGCGCCATCTGCTGGGCGGGGCGTTCGATGAGGTTCGCGGGGACGGTCGCCGTGGTGACGGGCGCCAGCCGGGGGATCGGCCGCTCGACGGCGGCCGCGCTCGCGGCGGAGGGCGCGAAGGTCGTGGCGGCGGCGCGGGACGGCGGCCGCCTCGAGGAGCTCGCCGCGGAGGCGGACGGAACGGTGCAGCCGGTGGCATGCGACGTGTCGGTGGCCGATGACGTCGAGCGGCTGTTCGCCGTGGCCGCGGACGCCGGCGGGTGCTCGATGCTCGTCGCGGCCGCCGGAGTGTTGTTCAAGGGGCTCGTGGAGGAGACGACCGACGAGGCCTGGAACGCCACCATCGGCGTGAACCTCACGGGTTCGTTCCTGTGCTCGCGGGCGGCGTTCGCGCAGATGCGGACGGGCGGCGGCGGCCGGATCGTGCTGGTCTCGTCGCTCTCGGGCGTGTACGCGACGGAGAAGTTCCCCGGGCTGCTCGCCTACAACGCGTCGAAGCACGGCATCGTCGGGCTGATGGAGGGGCTCGCCGTCGAGGGGCGCGACCTCGGCATCTCGGCGATCGCGCTCAGCCCGGGGGCCGTCGACACCGAGATGCTCCGCGCGGCGAACCCCGATCTGCGTGCCGGGCTCGGCCCGGACGACGTCGCCCGACTGGTGCTCGACCTGCTCGACGGGCCGATCGAGGCCATGAGCGGCGCGAACGTCCCCCTGTTCTCGAACCGCTGACCTGCGGGTTTTCCACAGCGGCCGCACGGTGCGAGGGTGATCCCAGCCCCTGCGAACGGGTTTGACCGTGTGCCGGGGCCGGGAAGGCTGTGAAGATGCCCAGGGCAGGGTCGAAGTCCCACGCGTGCGCCCCCACGCCGGCGTCTCCGCGACGCCTCCCGCCGCGGCCGCCCCGCCGCGCGGATGCGGCGTCGCCGATGGCGTGGTTCCGACGATCGCCGGCTCGGAAGGCATCCCTGGTGACCCCCGCCCGGTCCGTCGCACCGCCGCCGGTGACCCCCGGGTCCCCGAGCACGACGCCCGCCACGTCGCCGTGGGGCCGGGCGCCCTCTCGAACCGTCGTTCTCGACCGACAGCCGATCCTGCCGCCGCGGTGGGCGAGCGCGGGCTCGGTTGCGCAATCCTCCCGTCGTGCCCGACGCGGCGCGCGGTCGCCGCTCGGTCTGGCTGCCGCGCTGGCCGCGATCGCGATGTCGGCGATGGGCCTGCGGACCGTGCTGGTTCCGCAGGACGCCCTCGCCGTCACCGCACGTCATGCGCCTCCCGCACCCGCCGTCGCCGCCCGACGCGCGCCGACTCCTGCCAACGCCCTCACGGCACGACCAGCGCCGGCTCCCGCGCCAACCGAACGGCCGTCGGCGTCCGTCCCCCGGCATGTCCTGAGCCTTCCGGACCCCTGCCCCCTGGATTGGCGGTCGAATCAGCCGCGGGTGCGCCGCCTGATCGCCTGCGAGGCGGACCTGTGGAACGTCCCGGGCGGCGCCGCGAAGGCGTTCGCGGTCGCGCACTGCGAGTCGCGGTTCGAGATCGCGGCGTTCAACCCTACCGGGTGCGGCGGCTCCGGCTGCAGTGGCCTGTTCCAGCAGAGCCTCCGGTACTGGCGCCGGCGGGCCGCCTCGTACGGCTTCGCGGGCCGTCCGCCCACCGATCCACGGGCGAACGTGGTCGTGAGCATGCGGATGGCGGCCGAACAGGGAACCTGGTCGCGGGACTGGCCGGTCTGCGGCCGCTGAGGGGTCGCGGGGCCTAGGAGACGAGGTCGGCCGAGAGGTGTTGGTCCTCGTCGACCACCCCGCCGGGCGGCGCCGGTGCTTCCCCGGCTTCCGCGGGGGCCCCGGCCTTCGCGCGCTCGACGTCGGGGGCAGGTGCCGCGGCGGCGATGCGATCCATCGTGGCCCGCAGCTCGGTGAGCGCCGTGTCCCGGAACTCGAGCGCCTCCGCCGTCCGGCGATCGGCGTCCGCCCGGGCAGACGCGGCGGCCTGTTCGGCTCCGGCCTTGATCTTCGAGGCCTCCGCCGACGCCGTCGCGAGGAGCGCGGCGGCCTCGGCCTTCGCGGCAGCCTTCGACTTGTCGGCCTCGGCGGCGGCGTTCCGGGCGGCCTCCACGTGGCCGGCCACGGATTGTTCGGCGTCCTGGCGCGCGGTGAGCACCGTGCGGTCGGCCTCCTGCCGGGCCTCGTCGAGGATCCGGTCGGCCTCCGCGCGGGCGTTGGACACCATGCGGTTCGCTTCCTGTTCGGCTTCCTGGCGAACGCGGGCCGCGTGCTCCTCGGACTCGCGCAGGAGCCCGGCCATGCGCGTGGCCAGGTCGCTCATGCCTTCCTGTTGGGGCTGCGCCGGAGCGGCCGCCTTGCGGTGCTCCGTGATCTGGGACCGGAGCGTGGCGAACGTCCCGGCGAGGTGGCCGAGGTAGTCGTGGACCTCGTCGGGCGCGTAGCCGTCCGCGACCACCGCGAACCGGCGTCGTCGGATCTCATCCGCCGTCGCCCAGTCTGCCGGGGAGAGGTTCTGCATCGCGTCCGGCTGGTTGCCGTTCACCGACTCCTGTTGCACGTGTACATCATCGGCCGGTGGGACCCCTGGCTGAAATGCGAACCTTGCGTTTCCCGGCGCGGCGCCCGCCGGCCGTGCGGCTCGGACGCGCCGTGGGGCTCGCGGCCGGCCGTCGCCGCGGCTTCGGCCGAACCCGCGCGGGGGTCGGCGAGGGCGAGGGTGTCGGCGCCCGCCGGGCGCGCGCCCCGGGCAGCGGCGGGAACGGATTCAGCAGCACGGGCGGGCGCGGCGGCTGCGTGAAGTCGAACTCGCTCACCAGGTTCCCGAGCACCGGCGAGTTCTCCCGGACGCTCGGCCGCGAATCCGGGCGGCCGTCGGTCGCCGGATCGATGCGCTCGCCGTTCAGGAAGTCGTCCTCGATGAACTTCAGGTAGGCGTCGAAGGAGAGCGACTGGTGGTCGATGTAGCCCTGCCGCGCGTAGGGCGAGATCAGCAGGCCGGGCACCCGCAGGCCGTACCCCGCTTCGTCGACGCGGGGTGGGCGCACGTGGTCGTAGAACCCGCCCCAGTCGTCCCACGCCAGGAAGATCGCGGTCGAGTTCCAGTCGGGGCTCTGCATCGCGGCGTCGATCACGCGGGTGACGTACGCCTGCCCGGTCCGGATCGACGCGGGGGGGTGTTCGCTGTCGCGCTGGTTCGGGACGATCCACGAGACGTTCGGCAGGTCGCCGCTCCGGGCCGCCTGGATGAACCGGCCCAGCGGCTGGACGTTCGACTGCTGGCCATCCTGCCGCACGTCCTCGAACGAGGGGAGGGGGTTCCAGATGCCCGGCGTGCCGGCCGCCTGGCGGCCCTGGAGGCAGAACATCTGGTCGCCGGCGCAGTCGGGCTGCGTGCCCTTGCCGACGTAGTAGCGCCACGTGACCTGGTGCTGGTACAGCAGCCAGGTGAGGTCGGTCCACGGGTACCCGCCGCTCGGGAGCGGGTGCTGCCGGCCGAACCCGACCGCCGTCTTGCACGACATCGGGTCCTGCGTGTTCGAACAGCGCGCCGACCAGCCCGAGACCATCCACATGTGCGACGGGAGGCTCCAGGAGTTCACCGGTTCGAACATGTGGTCCTGCAGCACGAAGTCCTTCGCGTAGGTCCAGTAGTTCGGGATCTCCCGATCGGTGTGGTAGCCCATGACGTCCGGCAGCTTGCTGTGGGACGTCAGGCCGGTGCAGTGGGGGTCGTTGGTCGGCGCCGTCGCGCAATAGGTCCGCCGCCCGATGAACGCGCTCGGCACGAACCCGTCCATCCTGCCGCGGTCGATGTCGCGCAGCGCGTCGAGGTGGCTGTGCGGGCCGCCGTCGTTGACGAAGCTCCGGTCGTGGAACGGCCGGACGCAGCGCGAGAGCGCCGGGTCGGGGATACAGACGGTGGGACGGCCGTTCCGCATGGGGATGCCGTCGGCCCCTGGGAAGGTCCCGAAGTAGGAGTCGAACGACCGGTTCTCCTGCATGATCACGATCACGTGCCGGATCTTGTGGATCCCGGTCTCGTTCGCGGGCGGCGGCGTCGTGTTGGATGCCTGGGCCAGGGTGCACGTCGCCGCCAGGAGCGTCAATCCGGCGAAGGCCCCCGCCATCCGACGTCGAGTGCCGAAGACCTTCACCGTGTACCAGTTCGTCGCGGGCGGCATCCGGGGTTCGAACGAACCGACGTCCAGGCCTGCGGAATGCGTGTGAGCGGCGGTGGGCGCGGGTACACACGTGCCGCCCGACCGGCGAACGAATCTCGAGGGAAGGAAGCGCCGATGACCGCCGACCGGCTGGATGGAACCGCCCGCACCCTCGCCCTGCTGCTCTGCCTGGCCGGGGCCGTGGCCATCGGCCTCGGATGGAACGCCGTCGCGAGCCGGGCCGACGCAGGCTCCCAGCTGCCCTATCTGCTCTCGGGCGGCGCGGCGGGGATCGGCTTGGTGACGCTGGGCGTCGGCGTGCTGCTGGCCGCACAGATCCTGGTCGAACGACGACGAGTCGCGGCGATGGTCGACGTCACGGACGGCGACGTCGTGGCGCGGGCCCGGGAGTACGTCGCCGTGGCCGGCCGGATCGAGTCCGGCGGGGGCCGCCCCGGGTTCCAGGTCCGCGGCGCCCGGGTCCTCGCGCTCGTGTTCGCGGGGGCGGGGTTCGCCATGATCGCGCTCGGCTGGAACGGCATGGCCGGTGCGTCCACCACGGATCAGCAGCTCCCGTACCTGATGTCCGGCGGGTTCGGGGGGGTCGCGTTGATCCTGATCGCCGTGGCGCTGCTGCTGATCGCGCAGATGCGAACCGAACGCCGCAAGCTCATGGACGTCCTCATGGCCGTTGCCGTCGTGAGCCCCGCCCCACGCCCTCCCGACGGTCCCGCCCGGCAGCAGCAACCGCCGAAGGCGAAGGCCGCCGCCGAGCCGCGGACGGTCGTGGCCGGACCGTCCACGTACCACCGGCCGGACTGCCGCCTGGTCCAGGGGACGCCGAGCCTCGACCGCGTGACGGCCGGGGCGGCACGAGCGTCCGGCCGCTCGCCGTGCCGCGTCTGCGATCCCGACGGCCCGTCGACGAACGGCCGCGCCGCGCCTGAGCCGAACAGGGCTTCCGGGCAGCACGCGTCCGTCTGACCGCTTCGGCGGTGTCGGCGCCACGTGCGACGATCCGGACATGACGACCGATCGGGCCGGCGAGGTCCGCTCGTTCTGGGAATCGATCGAGGCGCGTGACTGGGACGCTGCGCGTTCGTTGCTCGACGACGACTGCGTGACCGAGTGGCCGCACTCGAGGGAGCGGTTCGATGGCGGGGACGCGTTCATCGAGGTGAACCGCGCCTACCCGGAGGGGTGGCGCATCACCGTGTTGAGCGTCGTTGCCGACGGCGACGTCGCCGCGTCCGAGGTTCGGGTCGACCAGGAGCCCGACGTGTTCTTCGCGGCGTCGTTCTTCGAGTTCGGGCCGAACGGGAAGGTCGTGCGCCTCCACGAGCTGTGGGTCACGTCGCCGTACGAGGAACCGGCCGCCTGGCGCACTCCGTGGTCGCGCCCACTCGAGATCTGAAGCGGCCGTCGGCGGGGGCGCCAGGTTTCGGCGGCAGAGCCTGCGGGAATCCATTGCTCGCAATGTTCCCGCTCCGAGGGGGACGGGGGGCGGCCCGCCCACAGGTCCCCACCACCCACGAACCAACGATCGCCTCCGCACGCCGGCCCGCATTCGCCGGTCCCGGGCGCGCGATGCTGCTGCTCGGCGCGGTCGCTGCCGTCGCCGTGATCGGCTCCGCGTGCGGTCAGTACCCGGGCGTCCACCGCGATCCCGTCGTGCGCGAACGAGCCGCCTCGGTCAGGAGCCCGCAGCCCGCCTCGACGACGGGGACGGCGGACACCACCGGCGCCTCCGGCGACGTCTCGACCGCTCCGCGCAAGGGCGCCGACGGCGCGAGCGGCCCTGGCCCGCACGCCGTCTCGGGCGGCAGCGGCCCCACGGTCGACCTGTCCAGGATCTTCCCGGTGCAGCACCCCTCGGGCTCCGGCACCCAGCAGCCGGGCTCACGGCAGTCCGGCTCGCAACGGTCGTCCGGCCCGGGCTCGAGCGGCACGAAGTCGGGTTCGAGCTCGGGCAGCTCCTCGTCGAACGCCGCCGGGAACTCGAAGGGTTCGAAGGGCGATTCGAACGGAACGGCTTCGAACCGCAAGCAGGGATCGAACACGGGATCCGGTTCGAGCCAGCCGGGGATCCAGGGCGATGACGGCGCGAACCCCGGCCCGCCGGACATCTCCGGAAGCATCGGGCCGGACACCCCGCCCGGCGGTTCTCTCGACCTCGCCTCCCTGATCTCGCGCGAGACCGTGCAGGGCGCGAAGTACAACTCGACCGTGCTGCCGGTGGGGTTCCCCTTCAGCATCTGCCCCGTGCAGGGGAAGTACTCGTACTCGGACAGCTACGGCGCGCCGCGGTACGCGGGCGGCTACCATCCGCACGCCGGCGTCGACATCTTCGCCGATCAGGGGACGCCGATCGTGGCGCCGTTCGCCGGCTACGTCGAACGCGACCCGAACACGTTGGGCGGCAACGCGGTCATCGTTCGCGGGGCGCAGGGCTACGTGTACATGGCGCACCTCGTCGCGTACGGGATCACCGACCGCAACGTCGACGCGGGGACGGTGGTGGGGTTCGTCGGGAACACCGGCGACGCGCAGGGGACGGCCTACCACGACCACTTCGAGTGGCATCCGAATCACGTCGCCGCGTACGACCGCGTGATCTCGGGCACGAACGGTGCGGTCGACGAGTTCCCGTACCTCCAGGTCGTCTGTCCGCCGACGCCCTGACTCCGGGCGCGTCCGCCGCACCTCCTGTTCGAACCCGTCCCGCTGCTACAGTCGCCCGGCCGTGACCACCACCCGGGCTCGACCGCCTGCGGACCCGACCGATTCACAGCCCGACCGCCCCCGAGCGTCCCTCGCCGCCGACCTCGCGGTCGCCGGGATCGTCCTGTCGATGATCCTGCTCGCGGCGACCGCCGGCATGGCCCGCTCGCCGGTCACGCCCCCGCTCATGCCGGGCGGCGGCGCCGGCCCGTTCTCCGCGCTGGCGTCGGGGCTGGGCATCGATGGGCTCACCCGCGACGGCGGGGCCGCCGTCGCGTTCGTCGTGATGGGGCTGTTCGTCGGGGCGTTCCTCCTCGGGCTGCGCGAGGCGTGGCGCGAGCGGATCTCGGTGCGGACGGTGCTGTGGCTGGGG
>DATLUW010000726.1:0-4030 GCA_035577825.1 Actinomycetota bacterium
GCTCGGCCGAGTAGCACGCGCAGCAGTCGTCGACCATCACGACGTAGTAGTCGTGCATGAACCCGTCCCGTGCCGTCGCCTCGACGCACCCGTTCGTCGCGATGCCGGTCATCACGAGCGTGCGGCGGTCGCGGCTGCGCAGGATCACGTCGAGCTCCGTCCCGATGAACCCGCTGTACCGCCGCTTGGGGATCACCGGCTCGCCGGGCTTGGCCTCCAGCTCGTACAGCTCGACGCCGAACGTGCCCTCACGGCAGTACGGGAGTCCGGCCCGGCCTCGCGAGCGCTGTTCGACGAGGACCTCCGACTCGGTCGACTCGTTTTGCGTGTAGGCCAGGAAGATCACCGGGACGCCGGCCTCGCGGGCGGCGTCCACCAGCCGCTGCAGGCGCGGCACCATCGACCGGATCGGCGTGACGTCGCGCCCCATCTGCGCGAACGCCCCCTCGTCGTGGCAGAAGTCGTTCTGCACGTCGACGACGACGAGCGCCGCGTTGGCCGGATCGACCTTCTCCTCGAGCGTCCGCAGCATCGCCTTCGATCACCCTCCGCGCAGGAACTCCAGGTGGACCCGGTTGAACTCGTCCGCCTCCTCGAACTGCGGCCAGTGCCCGCTCTCGTCGAGCAGCAGCCACCGGCACCCGGCGATGTTGTCCCGGCACCACTCGCCGGTCTCCATCCCGGCCAGCGGGTCGTCCACCGTCCACACGAGCAAGGTGGGCGTCGAGATGGCGTGGAGGTCGTCCTCGGTGACGAGGTTCCGCTGGCGGGTCTCCATGTCCTGCAGGCACAGGATCCGCTCGGTGACCTCCCGGTAGCCGGGCTGGGAGTAGATGCGGAACCGCGTCTCGACGAGGTCCGGCGGGATGTCCTCGGTGTGCTTGAACAGCCACTCGACCCGCTTCTGCACCTTCTCCCTGGTCGGTTCGGTGACCGCGTCCGTGGTCATCGTCTTCAACCGCGCCATCACCACCGGGTCGGCGTTCAGCCCGCCGGGCGTGTTCAGCACGAGCTTGTCGAGGCGGTCGCCGTGCTTCGCCGCGAGCTTGATCGAGACCCACCCGCCGAGCGACTCCCCGGACAGGTTCACCCGGTCGAACCCCAGCGCGTCGATCAGCGCCAGCAGGTGGTCGACGTAGGTAGGGATCTCGTAGTCGCGGTCGAGCGGCTTGTCGGTGAGCCCGTGGCCGATCATGTCGACGGCCAGGACGTGGAAGTCCGCCGCGTGCGGGCCGATGTTCCGCATGTACGCCTCGGCGTGGCCGTTGACGCCGTGCAGGAACAGGAGTGGCGGCGCGGCGGGGTCGCCCGCCTCGAGGACACGTGTCCGGACGCCGCCGGCATCGACGAACCGCTGCGCGAACCCGACTCCGAAGACGTCGGTCCACAGGCTCTCCAACCGGACCTCCTCCCCTCGCCGTACGGCCGAATGCTACCCGTCGAGCCCGATGTCCCGCCGCGTGCGCCCGCAGGTGTCCACGATCGCGTACACGACCGCCCTCGTCAGGCGCGCCATGTTCGCGACGTCGACGGCGTTCATCCCGAGCGCGAAGTCGACCTCGCGGCCGTCGGGGCTCGCCAGCTTGGGCATCCCGATCCTGGCGGTGGGGATGCCGCGGTTCCGCAGGATGTTCGCGTCGGTCGCGCCGCTCGTGAACCCGGGCGGGGGCTCGTACGGGCGCTCCTCGACGGCCTCCCACGCCCGGGCGGTCGACTGGACGATCCAGGTGCCGGGTGGCGTGCTGGTGCCGGGGATGGCGAGCACCATGTCCCAGTCGAGGTCGATCTCGGGGTGGCGTCCGCGGATCGCCTCGATCTGCGCGCCGAACTGCCGCCGGACCTCGATCGGCGGCGTGCGCGGGCTGACCCGGAGGTCGACCAGCAGGTCGCACGCCGCCGGGGAGAGCGACGCCGTCCGCTCCCAGCCGCCGCGGATGTGCCCGACCTGCCCCTGGGGCGCGACCAGGCCGGACGTGTTCCGCTCGGCGTACTCGGGGAACCACGCCTCGAGCTCCTGCACCACCGTCGCGGCGTGGACGATGGGATTGCGGTACGGGATCCGGTGGCGGGCGCCGACGTAGCCGTACAGCCCGCGCACGCGGACTCGGAACCAGCAGAGCCCGACCTCCTCCCAATCGACGCTCCAGCCGGGCTTGGCGATGAGCGCGAAGTCCGCCTGGGTTCCCTGTTCCAGCAGGAACGAGCACCCGTTGCCCTGGCCGGCGTTCCACCGGCCGTCCCAGCCGTCGCGGCGGTTGGTGGGCATGCCGCCGGCCCCCAAGCCGACGAGCACGGAGCCGCGCAGCGGCACGCCGGCCTGCGCCACGGCCTCCGCCGCCGCGACCAGGCAGGCGCCGTGCCCCTTCGGGTTGGCGGCGCCGAGCCCCACGACCCAGTTCCCGTCGAACGTGGCCTCGGCCCGCATGTCGGGGCGGAGCTCGGGCCCGATCCAGGGGACGTCTTCGTCCGCGTCGCCCGCCGTCAAGGTGTCGATCGGCGCGTACAGCAGCAGGTCGGGTCCGTCCCCCGCCCCCTCGAGCCGTCCGATCGCGTTCCCCTGGCGTTCGTCGATGGGCTGGTACCGGGCGTCGAGGCCGGCCCGGCCGAGGCGACCGGCCAGAAACTCCGCGAGCGCCCGCTCCTCGCCGGTGGGGCTCGCGATCGAGGTCATCTCCGCCGCGAGCGTCCGCAGGACCGTCTCGTCGACGCGGGCCCACGCGGCGTCGAGCCACGACCGCTGTTCCGTGGGGAGATCCGCCGCCGAGACCTCGAGGACGCTCGGCGCGGTCATGCCGTCGGCGAGGTGTTCCGCTCGGTGTGGACGTTGGTCCCGGTCGCCTTCACGACCCAGGCGATCACGCGGCGGCGATTCGCGACCAGCGCGACGAGGGCGGCGAGGAGGAGGAGTCGTCGTAGCATCGTCCGGAAACCGGGCCGTATGATAGCCGTCGCCGCACGGGCGATGAAAACCGAGCTCGCCCGGCCCGCTCGGCCACTGCATCTTTTCGGGAGGAGCGATGGCTCGCGACGACACCGAACCGGACGCCGACCCCGCACCGGTCGACGGGAACGGCAACGGCCGGGGTCGCGCCCGGTCGGCGACCCGGGACGCAGGCAACCTCCCCGACCTCAAGTCCTCGCAGGGCCGCGACGACTGGTCGACCTGGCCGATCTACGAGGCCGCGACCCTCGGCCTCCCGGGCAGCTGGTGGTACCCGGTCACGTGGTCCCGCGAGATCGGCTCGAAGCCCGTGGGCATCGAGCTCCTCGGGCGGCACGTCATGTTCGTGCGTGAGGACGGCGTGGTCCACGCCCTGCACGACCGGTGCCCCCACCGGGGCGTCCCGCTGTCACTCGGGAGCCAACAGTTCCCGGGGACGCTCTCCTGTCCGTACCACGGGTGGACGTTCGACCTCGAGACCGGCGTGCTCAAGGCCGTCATCACGGACGGTCCGGACTCGCCGCTCTGCGGCAAGGTCCGCGTGGAGACGTTCCCCGTCGCGGAACGCCTCGGCCTGGTGTGGATCTTCATCGGCGACGGCGTGGGCGACCCCCCGCCGGTCGAGACCGCCATCCCCAGGGAGCTCCTCGAGAACGACTTTTCGTCGGGCGGGCGGATCCACGTCCGGCACGGCGGGTGGCGGTTCGCCGCCGAGAACGGGTTCGACGAGGGCCACGCCAAGTACCTGCACCGCAACTCGCTGTGGCGGATGTTCAAGGTGATGCCGACGTGGAGCAAGACCCGCGTGATCCCCACCGATGACGGCTGGATCACCCGCGTGCAGGACGAGGCGTTCATGGAGGCGGACTTCCCCGGGCTCGGGACGTGGACCAGCAAGCGGTGGTGGAAGGCCGGCGGCAACATGCTCCACACCAAGCCCTCGAAGGCGGCGAAGAAGGTCGACCCGGTCATCTCGGCCATGGACGTCCCCGGCAACCAGCACATCCGGCTACCCGGGCTGCTGCGGATCGTCCATACGAAGTTCATCCACTACGAGTGGTACGTGCCGGTCGACGAGGACCGCTACCG
>DATLUW010000727.1:0-2508 GCA_035577825.1 Actinomycetota bacterium
CGAGGTGCTCCTCATGGACGTGCTCGGCGTGGACCGGGCGGCGCTCTACGCGCGGTCTTCCGGCTTGAGCCCGGCGGAGGCGAAGACGTACGGCCGGGCGCTGTGCCGGCGGTGCGTCGGGACTCCGCTGCAGCACCTCACCGGCCACCAGCCGTTCCGCCGGCTCGACCTGGCGGTACTGCCGGGCGTGTTCGTCCCCCGCCCGGAGACCGAGGTGGTGGTCGAGGCGGCGCTCGACCTCGTCGCCGACATCGCGGAGCCCGTGGTCGTCGACCTGGGGACCGGTACCGGCGCGATCGCGCTCGCCATCGCCCAGGAGCACCCCGGCGCGCGGGTGCTCGCGACCGACCTGTCGCCCGAAGCCGTCGCGCTCGCGCGAGAGAACGCCGCCCGCCACTCGTTGATCGTGACCGTGGTCGACGGCGACCTGTTCGCGCCGGTGCCATCCGAGCTCGCCGGTGCGGTCGACCTGGTCGTGAGCAACCCGCCATACGTCGAGGCGGACGCCCCGCTCCCACCGGACGTTCGCGCCGACCCTGAGCTCGCCCTCTTCGGCGGGACCGCTGTGCACCGCCGGATCGCGGAGGAAGGCTGTTCCTGGCTCCGTCCCGGGGGCGCAGTGGCGGTCGAGATCGGCGCCGGCCAGGGCGCGGAGGTTCGATCGATCTTCCATGAGGCGGGCTACACGAACGTCGAGGTCCTGCCCGACCTGGCCATGCGCGACCGAGTCGTGGTCGCTCGGTTCCCAGCCCGGTGACCTCGACCACCGAGGACATCGAACGAGCGGCCGCCGCCGCGCTCCGCGGCGAGCTGATCGTTCTTCCTACCGACACCGTGTACGGCATCGGAACCCGCCCCGACGACCCCGCCGCGACCGCCCGGCTGTTCGAAGCGAAACGCCGGCCGCGCGACCTCGAACTGCCGATCCTGGTTCCCGACGCAGCGACCGCGGAGCGAATCGCGAGGTTCGATCGCGTGGCCCGTCGACTCGCCGCACGCCACTGGCCGGGCGCGCTGACCCTCGTCCTCGACCGAACCACCGCGAGCTCGACCTGGGATCTCGGCGGGAATCCCGCAACGGTCGGTCTCCGCGTCCCCGACGATCCGACCGCACTTGGCGTCCTGCAACGAACCGGTCCGCTCGCAGTCACGAGCGCCAACATCTCCGGCACGCCGACTCCGGTCACGTGCTCCGAGCTCTCGATCCTGTTCGGCGAAGCAGTGACAGTTGTCCTCTGCGCCGACGGCGACCTGTCCGGCGCAGCATCCACGGTCGTCGATTGCACCGCCGATCCGCCGACGATCCTCCGCGCCGGAGCGATCGGCGCCGATGAGATCACGCGCTCATCGCACGCTGAGTGACACGACGCTCGCGTGGGGCAGCGGAATCTCACCACTGCGGGGGTAGTGTCGGCGACGTGCGTCGGTTCCTAATCCTCGCGTTCATGCTTCTCACCGCCTCGTGCGGCGGACCCAGGGACGACCCCGCGAATCCCGCCGACCCCGCGTACCCGGGGAGCACGGTCCTCACCCCAACGCACTCGGGTGGCTCCTGCTGCTTCTATCCAAGCGACGGCGAGGCCCGGTGCCCTGTGGTCATCACCGAATTCGGGACGCAGGACGAATTGGGCAGCGTGATCGACTTCTACGACGGACTCGGATTCGATGGGGAGGGTGCAGGCCCGAAAGGAGGTCCGATGGTCCGCTGGATTGGTGTTCGCAACGGCAACCCGACGACGTGGAGGAAGGTCGACCTCGCGACCGGTGAGGTGGGCGGCAACCCCGGCTGGGCGACCTTCATGGAAGTCCTGGCACCTGACTGTTCTTGACGGTCGAGCACCATTTCTGGTGACGGGGTCGGCCGCGTTCCTCGAACCGGGTCGGGTCTCAGGGCAGGCCGACGCGGACCACTGGTTGGATTCGGGTGAACGTGTGCGGTGAAACCCGGACCACCGTCGGCCCCCACGGTTCGCCCCCGCCCGAATGACCTTCGATCGTGTAGCGGCCGGGGTACAGCGGGATGCGGAACGCGCCGTCCACGTCGAACGTCATCGTCTTGCCATTGGCGGGATCGACCGTGAGGGTGCCGGCGCCCGGAGCGACCTCCCCCTCGGCGCCGGGCCAGGGAGGTGCGGTCGGAAACGGCGAGGGAACGGAGCCGGTCGTATGTGCCACGAAGAACGTTCCCACCACGCCGGAATCGGGCGGCGCGGTCGGCTGACAGGCCACCGAACCGAACAGGATGACGAGGGAAACCGCGACCGCCCAACCGCGTCCCCGCATCCCGGCCACTCCCTCCGCCCGCTGAACGGAACCCTATCGTGAGCGACCGGCGAGCCGGTTCCGGAGAGATCAGCCAGACGCGAGGCTGGCGTGGACCGTGATCTCGACGTTGCCGCGGAGCGCGTTCGAGATCGGACAACCCGCCTCGCCCTCCCGGGCGGCCTGCTCGAACGTCGACTGATCCATGCCGGGGACGTCGCCCTGGACGCTGAGCGCCATGGACGC
>DATLUW010000728.1:0-2616 GCA_035577825.1 Actinomycetota bacterium
AGCTGACGGGCCGCCTCCAGGGCCGCCCCGGCGGCCGCCCGGTGATCGGCGGCGCGCTTCCGCAGGTCGGCGCAGACGTCGTCGTCGATCAGGCCCCAGGCCGCGGCCCACACGGCCACGTGGTCGTAGGTCCGCAGGAAGTCGCCCTGCTCGGGCTCGTCCCAGCCGGCCAGCGTGTTGACGAAGTCGGCGGCAGGGTGCCCGCCGAGCGGCGCCGGGAGCTTGAGGCCGTCGGCCTCGATCGAGAACACATTGATCGGCGTTCGTTCCATTCGGTCCTTCTTGCCGGTGCCGTGTACACTAACCGCTCATCCGGTGGAACCGGTTTGAACTCTCGAATAGGTTAGCAGAGCGAGGGTGATCCGCAAGCGCGGGTCGGCCGGACGGAGCGGCGGAGATGGGCAGGTACATCGCACGGCGGGCGCTGTGGGCCGTGTTCGTGTTGTTCGTCATGACGACCATCACGTTCGTCATCTACTTCGTGATGCCACCGAACACCTCCGTGTACGAGCAGTTCACGCACGGGGCGGAGACGCAGCGCGCCAGCGAGCTGACGAAGAGCGTCCTCGGCCTCGACCAGCCGATTTACGTGCAGTACGGGCTGTTCATGCGGCACCTGTTCCTCGGCGACCAGTACGGCTGGCCGGGGATGTGGATGTCGTTCCAGACGCGGTCGGCGCTGAAGCCGATCATCGCGAGCCGCGCCATCGTCACGTTCCAGCTGGCGGTCGGGGCGGCGTTCGTCTGGTTGCTCATCGGCATCCCCCTCGGCATCCTCTCGGCGCTCCGGCCGAGGTCGAAGACGGATCGCTTCACGATGGGGTTCGCCCTGATCGCGACGTCGATGCCGGTGTTCTTCCTCGGGATGATGGTGCTGTACATCTTCTGGTTCAAGCTCGGCCTGATCCCCGGCGCCGGCTACGTCTCACTCGGCGACGGGTTCGGGCCGTGGCTCAGCCACATGATCGTGCCCTGGATCGTGCTCGCGCTGCTGTTCGCGGCGTACTACGCGCGCATGACGCGGGCATCGATGATGGAGACGCTCGGCGAGGACTTCGTCCAGACCGCCCGCGGGAAGGGGCTGTCCGAGCGGCGCGTGATCGTTCGCCACGCCTTCCGGGCGGCGATGCTCCCGCTCGTGACCATGTTCGGGATGGACCTCGGGACGCTGTTCGGTGGGGCGGTCATCACCGAGACGGTGTTCAACCTCCCGGGGCTCGGATCGTACGCCGTGGAATCGGTGAAGCACGCCGACCTGTACGCGCTGCTCGACGTGACGGTCGTGGTCGCGCTCGCGATCACCGTGATGAACCTCGTCGTCGACATCGCGTACGCCTGGCTCGACCCCCGCATCCGCTACACCTGATCGCCCGCCCGAGGAGATCGGCACGCGCGATCGGGCGGCGACGGCCGACACCACGTGGTCGGGCGACGTGACGGTGCTACGTTCCCCGAACGTCGGGGCTCTCCCCCTCCGAAGAGCGCTCACCGGGACGCGGAAGGCGGGTGTTCGATGATCTGTCGGATCTGGCACGGATGGACATCGCTCGAGAACGCGCCGAAGTACGAGGCCGTCGTTCGCGGAACGGTGATCCCCGGGATCGAGGCCCGCCGGATCCCCGGGTTCCTGTCGATCGACCTGATACAGCGACCGGTCGAGGAGGGGATGGAGTTCGCCACGATCATGTGGTTCAGAGACCTCGACTCGATCCGGACGTTCATGGGCGACGACTACGACGTGGCGCACGTCCCCGAGGAGGCGCAGGCCGTGCTCTCGCGCTTCGACGAGCGCTCGGCCCACTACGAGGTCCTCGACCGCCGCGACCAGGCCGGCTGACCGGCGCGTCGTCGTCCGGCTACAGGCGAGGGTCGACGGGTTCGGACTCGAGGGCCAGCACGCCGAACACGCACTCGTGGACGCGGTACAGGGGCTCACCGCGCAGGAACCGCTCCAGCGCCTCGACGCCCAGCGCGAACTCCCGCGCGGCGAGCGAGCGCTTGCGCCCGAGCGCGCGCTGGCGGAGGCGCTCGAGGCTGGACGGGCTCGCGTACTCGGGGCCGTAGATGATCCGGAGATACTCCCGGCCGCGAACCTTCACGCCCGGCTGGACGATCCCGCGGCTGCTGCCCCGGACGATGGGCGAGGCCGGCTTCACCACCATCCCCTCGCCGCCTGCGCCCACGAGGTCCTCCCACCACGCCGTCGCAGCGTCGACCTGGGCGGGGTCGGTCACGTCGACGACGGCGTTGGCGGTCGCCCGGAACACGCCCGGCCCGGCCGCGGCCAGACGGTCGGCGACGGCCATGTGCCACGCGTGGTCGCGTTCGAACAGGCGGGAACCCTCGGCGGCCAGCACCTGGAACGGCGCGACCCGGACGTCGGCGGCCGACGCCACCGGCCAGCAGTACGGCCGATATGCCTCGACGAACCCGGCGGCCATCGCGCGCCGCGACCGCGTGTGCTCGAGCAGGTCGCCGGCTGGGACGCCGCGGTCCGTTGCAGCCGACAGCGTCGCCACCGCCGCCGCGAGCACGTGCGTCGCCGCGGAACCCACGGCCGCGTACTGGTTCTTGAGCAGGTCCTCCGCCTTGAGCGACCACGGGAGCATCTCGCAG
>DATLUW010000729.1:0-3987 GCA_035577825.1 Actinomycetota bacterium
GGGAGTCGCGCCGGTCGATCCGACCAGGCAGTCCGGCACCTCGACGCCGTTGCGGAACACCTTCAACGCGCTGAGCGGGCCAGGGAACAAGCTCCGATCGATCGTGAACGTGATCGTGTAGAAGACCGGCGGCGTCAACGGCGGCGCGCTGATGTCGACCTCCCACCCGAAGAAGCTCCATGCGGTCGGGGCGGTCGTCGCCTGCCCTTCGAAGATGGTGATCGGGGCGCTCGAGATGACCGGCCTCGAGATCTTGGTTTCGATCGGATCGGCCGCGGTCGCGCCATCGGCCGGAATCTCGGTGTCGGTCGACACGATGAGTGACGTTCCGGTGACCACTTCGCCCGGAATGAAGTCCACGTCGATCGCAGTGCCCGTCCCGCCGTCGATCGCGACGAGGAAGGTGCCGCCCGGCGTGTCGAAGGTCGCGGTTCCGGCCGGACCGGATGCCACTCCCGTCAGCGATGGCAGCGCGGAACCGCGGTAGACGGCCACCCGATTGCCGGCTGAGGTGATCGACACCCGGCCCGACCCCACCGTGATCCGGTACCAGATGGAATGAGCCGCCGCAGTCCCCGCGTGACCCGGTTCCCCCGCTTGGGCGGTCGCGCAAGTCCACCACTGGTCGTGAAGGGTGGTGTGGCCGAGGGTGAGGGGCTGGGCGTCGGCGAATGCGTCGTTGACGAGAGGAGCGGGGACGAAGCTGCGCGTCACCGTGCCCGCTCCGATGCCGAGGGCAAACCCGCCACCCTCGAACGCGCGAGGTCCGCGAACCTGGACGGAGTAGGTGACGCCGCAAGCGGTGGCGAAACTCGGGACATCGACGACGTCCGCACCTGAGGCCGCAGCTTCCCCAGTGCCGACCAGATGCGAGGTGCCGAAGGCCGACCCCGTGTAGGCGGAGAGCGCCAAGGGCTGGGCGGCCGGGAACGAAGCCTCGCCATGAAGAGACAGGTCGCCCAGGCCCGGCGACGACGTGAACCAGACGGTCCCCGGGTCACCGGGAAGGTTCCCAGGCTCATCCTGTTGCACGGTCGCGAACGACGTGTCGAAGTTCGTCGTCCCCGGCCCCAGCGGGACGGCCTCGGCGAAGTCGTCGTTGGCGGGGGAGGGGAAGAACGTCGGGGTCAGGGTGCCGGCGCCCGCACCTGGCAACGAAGGAACGACGGCGAAGGCCGTGGGTCCGGTGACCTGGATGCGGTAGGTCACACCCTCACGGGTGGGGAGGGTGATCTCCAGGACCCGTGTGCTGGCGCCGTAGTCGACGATTCCCTGCTTCACGAGCGTCAACCCCGTGAGGCTCGATCCCGTGTACACGGCCACCCGCAGCGATGTATGACTAGGAAGGTTGGCCTCCGCGTGCAGCTTGAGCCCTCCACGTCCCGGGCTGGTGGAGAACCACACCGAGCCGGGATCGAACCCAAGGGTGCCGGGGACCTGTTCGTCGGTCTCGACGGTCGCGAACGACGTGTCGAAGTTCGTCGTCCCCGGCCCCAGCGGGACGGCCTCGGCGAAGTCGTCGTTGGCTGGCCGAGGGGCGATCGTGAGCGTGGTGGTCGCGCTCGAAAGGGCCCCGTGCTGGTCCTCGACGCGCACGGCGATCGTGTGGGGTCCGGCCCCGAGACCGAGCGCGGCCAAGTCCGCCGCGGTGACGGAGGGAGCGGCTCCGGACGCGTCGTCGAACGCCCCGTCGTCGTCCACATCCCAGGCGTAGGAGGTCACGGAGTCCCCGCAGACGCCGTTCGGGTCGTGCGAAGCGGTCCCATCCAGACCAACTCCGGCGCCGTTTCGAATCGTGTATGGGCCACCTGCGTTGGCGATCGGCTCACCGTTGACCTGATCGACGTTCAACGTCAGCGTGCCCCGCGCCGAGAGGTTGTCTCTCACGGTCAGCACGACCGGGTTGCTGCCGAACGCCGCGTAGCTGTGACTGACGATCCGGCCTGTCGCCGACTGGCCATCCCCGAAGTCCCAGGCGTACGACGTGATGGAGCGGCCGGGTCCGGCCGTCGAGGTGGACGCGTCGAAGCGAACGTTGGCACCGCACGAGCCCGGATTCGGGTCGGCCGTGAACGAGGCGAGCGTGGCCCCGTCGTCGAGGACCGTGAAGGCGCCGCCGACGTAGGCGAGCGTGTAGTTCCCGGACCCGGTGCCGGAAAGGGTCAAGCCCGAGCACGTGGTGGCGTCGATCCCGTACGAACCGACCGGAAGCGCCGAGGCGATGTTCGCTCCGTCCGCGAGCTTGCTGCAGGTGAGCCCTCCACTGGTGGTGATCCCCGAAGGCGGGTTCTCAACGTGGTCAAACGTCGGTGTGGACGAGCCGGCCGACTGTGACCCGTTGGCCGTGACGGTCACGGGCGCCGGGGAGACGGTGAACGCCCCACCGACGTACACGATCGTGAAGTCGGAGGAGTTTGCTCCCGCGAGGGAGAGCCCCGCGCAGGTGCCGCCGTCGAGCGTATACGTGCCGGCATCGAGGGTGTCCGAGATTCCGCGTCCGCCGGTCAGCCCGGCGCAGTGGGCGCTCCCGGTGACGGCGATCCCCGCCGGTGCGGTTTCGGAGTGGTCGAAGGCGGGTGTGGACGACCCGAACTCCTGGGTGCCCGTGATGAGCACGTCGACGTGGGATGGAGGAGTCACGGTGAACACACCGCCCGCTGCGTACTCGAGCACGTGGGCGGTTTGGCTCGGGCCCGAAAGGGCGAGTCCCCCACAGCTGCTCGTGTCGATCTCGTAGGAGCCGGTCGGCAGGGCCGACGAGATCGCTGTCCCGTCGGCCAGTTCGGTGCACGTGAGGGAGCCCGTCACGGTGATCCCCGCCGGGAGGGTCTCGCTGTGCTGAAAGGTCGGGGAAGTGGAGCCGAAAGCCTGAGAGCCATTGACGATCACGGATACCGGATGGACGGGTTGCCAGTCGGGCGCGAAGTCGGCGCCGGCATCGTTCGTCAACCGCACTGCGGCGCCCACATGGTCGGATGGCGCGACGTACAGCTCGTAGTTACCGCTGAGGTCGCTTCGGTTGCTGCTGAAGACGACCTTGGTCCCATCGGGTGACCACCGGGGGTAGTAGTTCACGCTGGGATCGTCGGTGACCTTCGTCGGATGGGCGAGGTCACTGAGGCTCGCGGTGTAGATGTCGGAATAGCCATCATTCCGGCCCCTCAGGAACACGACCTTTGTCCCGTCAGGCGACCACGATGCGCCGCCATCGTCGGTGAGCTTCGTCTGACTGTCGTCGCGAAGGTCGAACACGTACGTGCCGGCCGTTTCGCCGGCCACGGGACTCTCGCGGTCGCTCACGAAGAGAATCTTGTGCCCGTCCGGGGACCAGTCCGGCGTGTATTCGTTCGAGGGCCCGCCTGTGGTCTGCGACGTACCCGTCAGGTTTCTCAGGCCGGTCCCGTCCACGTTCATCACGTAGATGTCCTCGCCACCATCGGGCGAGTACCCGCTGAAGGCGATCTGGGAGCCGCTGGGGGACCAGGTTGGGCTCTGAGCTCCGAATGGGAGATTGGCGAGCTTGTGTTGGTTTCCTCCAGTCGGATCCATCGCGTAGAGCTCGTAACCACGCACGAATGCGATGGTTTGGCCATCCGGCGACCAGGAAGGCGATGCGTCATCCGAGGACGAGTCGTTCGTCAGGTTCGTCTCCGAACCGTCCGGGGCGATCGTGTAGATCTCGTAGTTGCCGTCGCGGTCGCTGGTGAAGGCGATCAGGCCGTTGACGCCGGGAAACGCCGCGCGCGCCGCGCCCGGAAGCAGGGTCACCACCATCCCGGCGAGGAGACATGTCGCGAGCACGTGTGAGGCGAGCTTCCGATTCATGGTTCCGACCTCCTCCACCCGAGGCCGTCGCGAAGCAGCGGGCACTTCGGGCGGTCGGCCACGTTCTGGCTCATCGATCACTCACTCTTGTCAAGCAGAGGCACGCGCCAGGTCGCGGGCCTGATCAGGGGGCAAAGCTGTAGGTCCCGTCCCAGGAACAAA